>CAVKYA010000184.1:0-5576 GCA_963660255.1 Bacteroidaceae bacterium
TCTTTGAGCAGTGGGCTAAAGAAAAGAACTTGGCAGCAAAAGACCTGAATCCATTGGTAAAACTTGCCTACATCGGCAGACGAGGAATGGGCGCATTGGAATTCATACCGGAAATGAATACCGGGAGCAATGACGAGGCAGACATTGAAAGTCTGGAAATCCTTGCGCAAAAAACATACAGAGAACGAGCCGACTATATTATAAAAGAATCTGAATATGCGGCTTTTAACACTCTTGCGGAGCTCGGAACGCCTCCGGGAGGTGCTCATTCAAAGATTCTTGTCGCCATTAATGAAAATGATAAGACTCTGATGTCAGGACAAACGGAGACAAAAGAAGGATATTCACAATATATTCTTAAATTCAAAGAGGACTATAGCGTTCCTTCAGCCGAGATAGAATTTGCATATTATATGATGGCAAAGGACGCAGGGATCACAATGATGCCGTCGCAGCTGATTGAGATAAATGGTAATAGGCATTTCCTAACAAAAAGATTTGATCGTAAGGACGGCCGGAAATTGCTGTCGCAGACAATGGCTGCCCTCATTCCAAACGCATCGGATTACCAGAACTTGTTCTTCCTATGCCGTACTCTTAAACTAAGAGAGGAAGAAAGAACAGAAATATTCAGAAGGATGTGCTTCAATGTCATTGCGGGGAACACTGATGACCACAACAAGAATTTTTCTTTTTTGATGTATCCTGACGGGCATTGGGAACTTTCTCCGGCTTATGACATCACCTTCACCGCTGACATCTGGAAACATACTGACGGGGATGTGCATTCTTTAGGAATATACACAAAAAGATGCTACCTTACAGCAAACGATCTCATCACTTTCGGAGAAGACTTTGAAATAAAGGATCCGGAGATTATTCTATCAAGGATATGTGATTCAGTGTCACGCTTTAGGCAAATCGCATCCGGACTAAACATTTCAGACACGTGGATAGAAAGAATCTGTGACAGTCTTGATAGCGTGTTTCCGGAAAGGGAATCGCTCGCCTCTCATCCGTGAGAAAGTTCACATAAAATACCAGTCACAAGCCTTCACCGCATACATAAGAAGCAGTGGAGGCTTGCTGTTTAATTGAAACCTATCCTTGTGAAAGTGACTTTATCCGCTCAAGTGGCAACCCCTGCGATATGCGCTATCTGTTCGATTGGTATTCCGAACGCGAGCAAGGACTTGGCCACATCTAGCATAGCTGCATCGCGCACCTCGGTCTTGCCTTTCTCCACACCATCCTCGATGCCCCTTCAGCAAAAGCCAGCAGACAAAGTTTCCGATCAGTCCGCAAGAAAAAAGTTTCGATATAGAGGAAAATTTCGTAATATTGCAGAATTGAGAATAAAAGCGGTCAGAATGAGTCTTTTGCCTATGGAACAGAAAGTCGATCATCTATATTCGCAGGTAGCCAAGTCGAAGGTCAACAAGCTTATGATTTGGGAAAGGAATCTTTTGGATCTAACCTTGCGGAACAATCTTCTCAACACAAGGATCACGAGGAACACCTTGCCGATAATCACCACCAACATCGACAAGCTTGAGGACGCATTGGCGGACAATCAGGATTTCAGGATCTTTCCTATGCCTCAGGACTGGAACGGCAGACAGATGAGCGATGAGCCATACAAGCCGATCAACGCCGAGGATCCGGTGTTCGAAATGGTTGAGGAGGATCTTTCGCTGAACCGCATCCACACCTACCTTGACGAGACTGCCTTGAGGAATGGACTGACCCATCTGTACAGGACATCCAAAACAGCGCTTGAAGAGAACGGAGCGAACACCCTATACATCGCTCTTGGCTTGTTAAAATGGTACGAGACACCGGCCTGTGAGAAAGAGATCTACGCGCCGATTCTCCTGATGCCGGTCGAGCTGGTAAGGAAATCCGCGGCGACGGGATACGTGCTCAGAAGACGTGGCGAGGAGACTATGCTCAACATCACGCTTCTGGAGTTTCTCCGACAGGAATTCGCCGTCACGATAGACGGACTCGACCCGCTTCCGGCTGACGCCAAGGGAATTGACGTGCCGCAGGTGTTCAGCATTATCCGCAAGGAAATAGCGGAGATGCCGCGATGGGACGTGGTCGAACAGGCCATCATAGGCAATTTCTCCTTCAGCAAGTTCATAATGTGGAACGATCTCCGCAACAATTCCGAGGCGCTGTGCCGCGGCAAGATCGTTTCCAGCCTTGTGTCCGGAAAGATTGACAAGAGCCTAAGCGAGGAGATTCCGGAGGAGGCAAATCTGGACGAAAGGTTCAAGGCCGGGGACATAGAGCTGCCGATAAGCGCGGACTCTTCGCAGATTGAAGCCATAAACGCCGCCCTGGAAGGGAAGAGTTTCATCCTACACGGCCCTCCCGGGACAGGAAAGTCACAGACAATCACAAATATAATAGCGAACGCCATCTACCAGGGGAAGAAAGTTCTTTTCGTGGCGGAGAAAATGGCCGCTCTGGAAGTTGTGCAGAACAGGCTTGAAGCCATCGGAATAGGCCCGTTCTGTCTGGAGCTTCATTCCAACAAGACAAAGAAGAGCACAGTGATCGATCAGATCACCAGGGTCACTGAGGTGGTCCGGCAGAAATCCGGCAAGGAATATGCGGCCGAGGCCAGAGGCATCAACTCCGTGCGCAAGGAAATGAACTCTTACATCAGCGCGCTGCACAAGACCAGAGCCATAGGATGGTCGCTGTACGACTGCTTCTCTGGCTATTACGCCATCAGCAGTGACTGTCCGGCCATTGAATTTCCGACAAAGAAAATGTTTTGCCTGACGATGGAAGAGATCACCACCGCGCAATCTCTCCTGCCGGAATTCATCACTGCCTGCGGCATCGTCGGGAATCCTGCCGGCCATCCGCTTCTCGGAATCTCGATAACCGAATATCCGGAGGACATCGACAAGGCGTTCAGAGACCTTGGTGGACTTGATGCCGGCTGCGGGAAGCTGGCCGGGCTGGCGCAAAAAATAATGACCGACCTATTCAACGCGCCAAGCGGCACGCTGAGCCTCGAAAAACTCAAAGTCCTGTCGGAAATCGCCGCGACAATACTCTCATCAATGAATATGCACGCGGAGATCCTATCCCTATGCGACGAGATCAGTCTCAGCACAGTCGAGGACGCTTGCCTGCACGGAGAGAAGCGAGACACACTCAAAGATGGAATCCTGAAGGAATATGATGAAAGCACCCTTTCTCTGGATGCCGTCGGTTTCGGGCGGGATTGGCGTTCGGCTGAGGCCAAAGGCTTCATTCCAAGATTCTTCTCGCTGAACAAGCTGCTAAGGGTTCTACGGACATATTCAAAGAACAGGGCGAAGCCAGCCAAGGGATCGGTTCTTCCGCTGATGAGAGACATCTCCGACTATCAGGCCGAGCAAGCCGTTCTCGATGAAAGGGCCGCGTCCAACAAGGTCCTCGCGGGGATATTCAAAAAGGATAATTGCGACTGGAGCGGCATCGCCGAGAATTGCGGCAGGGCGAGAGATTTGTATTCCGCCGTTGACAGACTCGTGGACAATGAGTCCGACATCATCAAGACGAGAGAGACGTTGGCTGGGTTGTTCGCTTTTGACGCGGCAGGTTTCTTCAGGCGCAATGAAAAGACTCTCAGAGAGTTCATTGAGACATTAGCTGTGGTGGTGACATCGCTCGCCTCCGTTCGTGAGGAGTTCGGCTCCAATGTGGTGGAAGATTCCGCCTGTGGTTGGATTGCGGACACAAGGGACATATGCGCAAGGTGGCTCGGCGGAAAAGAGAGGCTGAGGAACTGGATTCTGTACAACATCGCCAAAGAGCATCTGGACAAAGCAGGATTCCCGGAGATTGCCAGCCAGGTCGAGTCCGGGACGATCCCTGTCAAATCAGTTCCCGACGCTTTCAAAAAGGGAATATACAAGACATATTCTGAATACGTCATTTCGAATAAACGCGACCTCCGCATTTTCCACGGATTGATGTTCGAGGAAAAGATTCAACGCTTCCGCAGCCTCTGTAAGGATTTCGAGATCCAGACACGCAAGGAGATATTCGCGAAACTGGCATCCGAGCTGCCGGACTTCCAGCAGGAAGCTGCTAAAAATTCCGAGATCGGCATTCTGCAAAGAATCATCAAGAACAGATGCCGAGGAATATCCCTGAGAAAATTCTTCGACTTGATTCCGGACCTTCTGCCACGGCTATGCCCTTGTATGTTGATGAGTCCTATCTCTGTGGCACAATACCTTGATGTCAGGAAAGACAAGTTCGACCTCGTGATCTTCGATGAGGCGTCCCAGATGCCGACCTGCGAGGCCGTGGGAGCGATCGCCAGAGGCAACAGCATAATAGTTGTCGGAGATCCGAAGCAGATGCCTCCGACCAACTTCTTCTCGATGAATATATTCGACGAGGACAATTCCGAAGTCGAGGATCTTGAGAGCATTCTGGACGACTGCCTCGCCCTCTCGCTTCCGTCGAAGTATCTCAGATGGCACTACAGGAGCAAGCACGAAAGCCTTATCGCATTCAGCAACCGCAAGTTCTATGACAACAAGCTCTTCACCTTCCCGTCCACCGATGACCTGACCACCAGAATCAGCTACCAGCACGTGGAAGGTGTCTATGAGAGAGGTGGCAACAGGCAGAACCGCGCCGAGGCCGAAGCCGTGATAGCGGAGATAAAAGCCCGGCTGAAAGATCCTGAGCTCTCGAAAAGAAGCATAGGAGTCGTCACGTTCAACAACAGGCAGCAATCGTTGATAGAGGATCTTCTGACAGACCTGTTCGCGGCCAACCCATCACTTGAGAAGACGGCGATGTCCTGTGCCGAACCGATATTCGTGAAAAACCTTGAGAATGTCCAGGGTGACGAGCGTGATGTCATACTGTTCTCCGTGGGCTACGGTCAGGACAAGAACGGGAAAGTGCTGCTGAACTTCGGCCCGCTCAACCGGGAAGGAGGAGAACGAAGACTGAATGTCGCAGTGTCACGAGCCCGCTACGAAATGAAGGTTTTCTCCACACTCGTTTCCGACCAGATTGACCTTCGCCGCTCTACCGCCAATGGCGTGGTCTGTCTGAAATCCTTCCTTGAATATGCCGAGAAAGGCAGATCAGCGCTTCTCTACAACTCTGAGGCTCCTGACAAACCTGTCGATGGGTTCGTGATGGAAGTCGCATCCGAACTTCGAAGAGCAGGTTTCGATGTCAGAACCGACATCGGATGCTCAGGCTATCGTGTTGACATCGGTGTTGTCAATCCGGGATATGGTTCCGACTACATCCTCGGAATCCTCTGCGACGGCTACGGCTACTCAGCCTCAAAATCGGCGCGTGACCGTGAGATCATCCAGCCTGGCATCCTTGAATCACTCGGCTGGAAAATCACCCACGTCTGGTCCACTGAGTGGTGGAATGACAAGGATGAAGCGCTGAAAAGGCTGATTTCGGAGATCAAGTTTACGATTTCTCAAGTCCTATAAAAGAAAAAGCCTCGCAAGATGTTACTCTTGCGAGGCTTTCTGCGGTGCGGAAGGGACTCGAACCCTCGACCTCCGGCGTGACAGGCCGGC
>CAVKYA010000185.1:0-5573 GCA_963660255.1 Bacteroidaceae bacterium
AGGTAGATCAGCAGGTCCGGCTTGCTGACAAGCGACATCATCAGGTCGAAAAGATCCGAGTAGTTCTCGAAGTCACGGGTGCTCATCAGCCCCATGTCGTGAAGGTTAGGGGCGAATATGCGCGCGTCCTCGTAGATCGTCCTGTCCTGGATGATCACATCGCTGCATCTCGAGATGTCCACGACATCCTTGAACCTCTTGTTCAGGAAATATATCTGGAGGTTGAACGACCAACGCTCCATGTCAGCGTAAAAGTCAGAAAGATAAGGGTTGAAGTCAACCGATTCAAACTTTGGAGTCCAGTCATAATGGGCCGCCAGCATCTTTGTCAGCGTGGTCTTGCCACTGCCTATGTTGCCTGCTATCGCGATGTGCATATCCTTGATGTTTATTTTGTTCTGTTTTGATGTCCGGGAACTGTTCATATTCAAAAACAGTTCCCCACAAAAATAGCATTATTTTTCCAATGGGAAAAGTCCGTAGAGCTCGGCGTCGATCCGGTCCGTGATGGAGGCGAAGTCCTCGGGACGGTTCTCGAAGTCCAGATCGTCAGCATCGATGGTCAGGACCTTGCCGTCATATTCATTGATCCACTTGTCGTAACGGTCGTTCAGGCCGCTGAGATATTCAAGACTCATCGTTTGCTCGTAGTCGCGGCCGCGCTTCTGGATCTGCGCCACGAGGTGAGGCACCGACGATTTGAGGTAGATCAGCAGGTCCGGCTTGCGCACTGTGGCGGCCATCACGTTGAAGAGTTCCATATAGGTCTCGTAGTCGCGCTTGGTGAGGTTGCCCATCGCGTAGTTGTTGGCCACGAAGATGTGCACGCCCTCGAAGAGCGTCCTGTCCTGAATGATGACATCCTTGCTCTTGGCGATCTCCAGCACGTCCTTGAACCTTTGGGCGAGGAAATATGTCTCCAGATTGTACGACCAGCGGGGGATGTCCTTGTAGTAGTCCTCCAGATAAGGGTTGTAGGTCACCGACTCGTACTTCGGTGTCCATCCGTAATGCGCGGCGAGCATCCTTGTGAGGGTGGTCTTGCCGCTGCCTATGTTGCCTGCTATTCCTATGTGCATTATTATATTCTCTTTTCCTTCGGTCGCTGAGCCTGCGGTTGCTGAGCTTGTCGAAGCATCGAAGCGCACCGAATCTAACAATATTTCAAATCAGAGGTCACTTCGACAAGCTCAGTGACCGTGAAAGTGTACTTTAGCGACCGATCCCTTCTATTTCTATTCCGTCACCGTCCCAATCGGGATCCTCTTCCGGCTCATTGAACGGCTGGAGGAAAGGGTTGTGGGTCCGCTCGTCAGCGATTGTGGTCTTGCGTCCGTGTCCCGGAAGCACATCCACGTCACCCGGCAAGCCCATAAGTTTGTCCATTATACTGATTATCAAATGGTCATAATCTCCTCCAATCAAGTCTGAACGGCCGATCGCCCCGGCGAAAAGGGTGTCACCCGTAAGCAGCACCTTGTCCGTCTCGCTATAGTAGCAAACGCCGCCAGGAGTGTGCCCCGGAGTGGTTATCACCCTGAAAGGCGAGCCTTCCAAAGTGTCCAGAATCACCCCGTCACGAACGTCCACCGTCTTGATCTCGGAAGAATCGTGAGCGATGAGTCCGAACTCCCTCACGGCAGCCGGATTGTTGTCCAGAATCATCTTATCCTCCGGCGACATCAGCACCGGCACTGAATATTCCTGAACGATTTTCAGCACCCCGTGCACGTGGTCAAAATGCCCGTGCGTCAGCCAAATGGCCTTCGGGGTAAGTTGTTCCGCCTCCACCAATTCCTTGAGTTTCGCGAACTCCTCCGGCCAATAACACCCCGGATCCACGAAAACACAATTCCCCTTTCCGTCCCAAAGCACGTAGCAATTCTCCCGGAACGAATTGAAATTAAATGTCTTGATATTCAGTTGATGATCCTGACTCATTGATTTGTCTGTTTTACTCTTGACTACAAATTTACTGAATATTCTTAAATTTGCGGAATAAAGCGGAAATGATGAGCAAGAAAGAATATATCGAGATCCGGGGAGCGGAGGCGCATAACCTTAAGGGTGTGAATGTTGACATTCCGAGAGGGGAACTGGTGGTCGTGACGGGACTGAGCGGCAGCGGGAAATCCTCGTTGGCGTTCGACACGATCTACGCGGAGGGACAGAGACGCTATCTGGACACGCTATCACCTTACGCCAAGCACTTTATGGGAGTGCTGGAAAAGCCTGAGGTTGAGAGCATCACGGGATTGAGCCCGATCATCGCGATCGAGCAGAAGACCACGGGAAACAACCCTCGTTCGACCGTCGGGACAATCACCGAGATATTCGATTTCCTGCGCCTTCTGTACGCGAGAGCTTCAAGGGCATATTCACCTGTCACGGGGAAGGAGATGGTCCGCTACACAGACGCCCAGATCGTGGACCTCATAATGAATGAATATAAGGGGAAGAAGTGCTACCTGCTGGCTCCTCTGGTCGTCGGCCGCAAGGGACACTACCGCGAACTGTTCGACCAGCTCCGCAAGCGCGGCTACACCGATGTCAGAGTGGACGGGAATATCCTGCCTCTGAATGAGGTGGACGCACTGGACCGTTACAAGAGCCACTTCATCGAACTGGTCGTGGACAAGCTCAAGCCATCGGAGGGAGACGAAAAACGAGTGCGTGACTCCGTGATGTCGGCCCTGAACCTTGGAAAAGGCTCGGTCGCCCTGTTGGAATTCGGCTCGGACAAACTGCGCCATTTCTCAAAGCATCTTGTCGATCCTGACTCAGGAATATCCCTGCAAGAACCCGCGCCACATTCCTTCTCTTTCAACTCACCGGAAGGCTACTGTCCTCACTGCAAAGGACTTGGAATGATAGTGGATGTGAATATGGACACGATCATTCCCGACCGGTCCGTCTCGATAGCGGACGGCGGGATAGTTCCGCTGGGAAAGATGCGAGAGACCAAGAAATATGACATAATCCGCTCAATCGCACGGAAATACAACTTTTCTCTGTACGACCCCATTGATTCGGTTCCGGACGAAGCCATATCCCACATCATATTCGGAAGCGATGAACTGTTCCGTGTCGGGGAAGGAAGTCTGTCCGAAATGGTCACGTTTGACGGAATCGTGGAGGACATTGACGAGAAGATAGTTTGTCCGGTATGCCACGGAACCCGACTCAACGAGAACGCCCTCTGCTTCAGGATCGACGGCAAGACCATCGCCGAGGTGGCCGCGATGGAAATGACCGAACTCAAAGAATGGTTTCTTTCCCTGCCGGGCAAACTTAACAACAGAGAGAACAATATCGCACGTGACATCCTCAAGGAACTCAACGAGAGGGTTCAGTTTATGCTGGACGTAGGCCTTGACTATCTGTCTCTTGACCGCCCTACGGCCTCGCTTTCCGGAGGTGAGGGCCAGAGAATCAGGCTCGCCACCCAGATCGGATCCAAGCTGGTCAACGTGCTTTACATTCTGGACGAGCCGTCAATCGGACTTCACCAAAGAGATAACAGAAAGTTAATCAATTCATTGAAGGAGTTAAGGGACGAGGGCAACTCCGTGATGGTCGTGGAGCACGACTACGAGACGATGATGAACGCCGACTGGCTGGTGGATGTCGGCCCGGGTGCCGGTGACAAAGGCGGAAGAATATGTCTGAACGCCCCTCTGAAGGCTCTGATGGAATATTCATCGGACAAGGGGAAGATTCCATCCTCATTGGACAAGGAGACAGCCGGACATTGCATATTCGGAAAGTCAAAGACTCTGAATTATCTTCAGGGAAAGGATTCCATTGAGATTCCGTCCGTGCGTCGCACTGGTAGCGGCAAGTTTCTGAGCATCAAGGGTGCGAGAGGGAACAATCTGAAGAATGTCAGCGTGGATTTCCCGCTGGGATGCTTCATCGGGATCAGCGGAGTCAGCGGAAGCGGCAAGTCCACGCTCATCAACGAAACCCTGATGCCGATTCTCAAGAACAAGTTCTACAGGGCGAAGCTGCGTCCTCTGGCTTACGATTCAATCGAAGGTGTGGAGAACATAGACAAGCTGATTGAGATCGACCAGAGCCCGATCGGACGTTCTCCGAGGTCAAACCCGGCGACGTTCACAGGTGTGTTCAACGACATCCGCAATCTGTTCGCGGACACTCCGGACGCAAAGGTTCGCGGCTTCAAGGCCGGACGGTTCTCGTTCAACGTGGCCGGTGGCCGCTGCGAGGCCTGCAAGGGAGCCGGAATCAAGGTCATAGAGATGAACTTCCTTCCGTCCGTGAATGTGGTCTGCGACGAGTGCAGGGGCAAGAGGTACAAGGAAGACACGTTGGCCGTGCATTACAAGGGCAAGAGCATCAACGACGTGCTGGAGATGCCGATCAGCGAAGCCTACGAGTTCTTCAAACCGATTCCGTCCATCGCCCAGAAACTCAAGGCGTTGGTCGATGTTGGACTCGGCTACGTGCATCTCGGCCAGTCAGCAGTGACGCTTTCCGGAGGTGAGAGCCAGCGAATGAAACTGGCGGCTGAGCTGTTCAGAAAGGCCACAGGCAACACTCTGTACATCCTCGACGAGCCGACGACCGGACTTCACTTCGAGGACATCAAGGTGCTGCTCAACGTACTGCAACAACTTGTCGATCAGGGCAACACGGTCATCATCATCGAACACAACCTCGATGTCCTCAAGAGCGTCGATTACCTCTTCGACCTCGGTCCCGACGGCGGTCGTCGCGGCGGACTCATCGTCGCCCAAGGCACCCCCGAAGCCCTCACCCGGAACCCCGCCTCCGTCACCGGACCGTTCCTCAGAGAGACACTTCACGGAAAAGTGTAGTTTCACACTATTGAATTCCATAGAAAAGTGTCAAGTAATACGTAAGTGTCCGGAAAAGTACGTACTCTGACAAAGTTGACGAAAGCAGGTATATACGTTTAATGCAACCGTGGTTACAGTAACCGCGGTTGCATTAAATTGTTCAGATATTTCGTAGAGACTGATCCACTATCGTTCCCAGGCGAGGGCGGAGGCGCCGAGGATGGCGGCGTCGGACTCCTTGAGCTGGGAATAGACGAGCTGAACCTTGTTCTTCCAGAGAGGGAGGACGTTGTCGTTCATTGAACGGAGGATCGGCTCGGTGAGGAACTCCTTGCTTCTGGCGAGACCGCCGAAGAGGACGATGGCCTCCGGAGCGGAGAACGCGATGAAGTCGGCGAAAGCCTGGCCGAGAAGGGTGCCGGTATATTCAAAGATCTTGATGGCAAGGGCATCGCCTTCCTTGGCGGCCTCATAGACATCCTTTGAGGAGATGCTGTCAAGGCTTCTGAGGGTGGACGGCTGATCGCTCATGTCCAGCCACTCGCGGGCGGTTCTGGCGACTCCGATCGCGGAGCAGTAGGTCTCAAGGCAACCGTTTCTTCCGCAGTTGCAGTGACGGCCGTTGTGACGCACGATCGTGGTGTGGCCGAGCTCGCCGGCGAATCCGTCGTGGCCATAGACCATCTCACCGTTGATGACGATGCCGCTGCCGACTCCGGTGCCGAGGGTGATCATAATGAAATTCTTCAT
>CAVKYA010000186.1:0-2592 GCA_963660255.1 Bacteroidaceae bacterium
GCCTACGTCTATGGCCACAGCTACAGCAAGGAATATTTCCTCACATCCAAGTCCTACAAGTACGACACCATCACCGAGAAGGAGACATACGACAAGGACGGCAACGTGAGCGTGACCGAGAAGATCAACTACGGCTCAAGTGCCTCCCAGACAATGAACAGGTACTACACCTGGCAGGTCGAGAACGTCCTCGCCTACGACAAGACTTTCGGCAGGCACACCGTCAACGCTGTCCTCGGACAGTCCGCCCTGCGCAGCACATCCGCCAGCCTCGGCGCGAGCGCCAACGGTCTGATGTACCCTTACGATATCTGGAAGATCTCCGTGAACAACACCCTCGGAAAGCAGGAGAACGGAGACCGCAACGGATGGGGCAGCTGGAACTCGATTCCTTACAGCCTTATCTCATACTTCGGACGTATTTCCTACAACTTTGACGAGCGTTATATGGCTGAGGTTACCGTGAGACGTGACGCGTCCAGCAGATTCGGCCCAAGCAACAAATGGGGTACATTCCCTTCATTCAGTTTGGGTTGGAACGCCAAGAACGAGAGCTTCCTCAAGAATATTCATTGGCTTTCGACCGCCAAGCTCCGTGGCTCGTGGGGTATCAACGGTAACGACAACATCGGCGACTTCACCTACGCCGTTTATTCAAGCTCAGGAAACAACTATGTGTTCGGAGCGGGCGGAAACGGAACCGAGACAATCTCGACCGGTGTGAAGCCAAGCGGACTCGCCAATCCTAACGTGAAGTGGGAGCAGTCCATCCAGACCGACCTTGGTGTTGACCTCGGATTCTTCGGAAACAAGCTGACAGCCACGATCGACTACTACAACAAGAAGACCTCCGGAATGCTTCTGTCTATGCCGGTTCCGTCCTACGCCGGAGACTCCGCGCCTACAGGAAACCTCGGTGATATGGTAAACAAAGGTATCGAAATCGACCTTGGCTACAGGGGGCACATCAGCGATTTCAACTACGGAATCAAGCTGAACGCCTCCTACAACCACAACGAGCTGACCTATCTTGGCGATGACGCCACTTTCATCGGTTGCTCCAGCCACAAGCTCGGAACCCTGACCAGAGGTGAGGTCGGAAAGCCGTTCCCGTTCTTCTACGGCTGGAAGACAGACGGAGTGTTCCAGAACGCCGCCGAGGTCGCCGCCTACACCAACTCGGAAGGTGCTCTGCTGCAACCTAACGCCCAGGCCGGAGACTTCCGTTTCGTGGATGTCAACGGTGACGGTGTCATCAACGATGACGACCGCACGAAGATCGGCAAGGGCATTCCTGACTGGACAGTCGGACTTTCCCTCAACCTCGAATGGAAAGGATTCGATTTCAGTATGTTGCTTCAGGGACAGTTCGGAGTGCAGGCGTTCAACGTCTCCCGCCGTACCGACCTCTACTACATCAACCTTCCTAAGAGCATCCTCAACAGATGGACTGGTGAAGGCTCCACGAACAGCTACCCTCGCTTCGTGTTCAGCTCCGCCAACGAGAACTACAGGGCTTCCGACTACTGGGTTGAGGACGCGTCCTTCGTAAGGGCAAGGAATATGCAATTCGGCTACACCCTTCCAGCCAAGCTGACCAAGCACGTGGCGATCTCCAGACTGAGACTCTACGTCCAGGCCGAGAACCTGTTCACACTCACCAAGTACACGGGATGCGACCCAGAGGTGACGGGAGGAAACTCCGGCTACGGAACAGAGGTAGGTATCGACCGAGGTGTCTATCCACAGAACAGAACATTCACATTCGGTGTCAATGTCAACTTCTAAAATGAGAATAGAGATGAAAAAGATATTTTTCGCGCTTTGCGCCCTTTCAATTCTGACTCTGGCTTCCTGCTCTGAAGACTTTGTCACACCAGAGCACAACGCATCCGAGCCGATGAGTGAATATTTCAACACAGAGGCACGTATGTTCCAGGGACTTACCGCCGCATATGACCCGCTTGAGTGGTACGACTATTTCTACCAGTACGATGCCCTCCACCTTGTCTATGACATTATGGGCGACGACATCAACGCCGGCGGCTCCAACGAGGGTGACCAGCCTATCCTTGTGAAAACCCACTTCTACACGGCCACTTCGACCGATGTCTGCAATCAGATGTGGACAATCTCATATTCAGGAATCAACCGCTGCTGCGTAGTTCTGGAGAATGTGGACAACGTCCCGGGGATGAGCGATGAGACCAAGGCTCTCTACAAGGCCGAGGCCACCGTGCTCAAGGCGTTCTATTACAACATCCTGTGGAAGCTTTGGGGAAATGTTCCTTACTATGACGAGAACCTGAAGTCCCCTTATTTCGCCGAGCAGCTTGGCCACGACGCTGTCTATGAGAAGATCGTCACGAACCTTGAGAACGTGTTCGAGATGAACGTCCTGCCTATGAAGGCTTCGGCCGGCAATGAGGGACGTGTGACCCTTGCTATGGCATATATGCTTTACACAGAAGCCGTTCTGTACCAGAACGATGAGTCAAGATACCAGAAAGCCCTCGGATTTATGAAAGAGATCAAGCAGTCCGCCAAGTACAGTCTGGTCGATGACTTCGCGGGAATCTGGACAGAGTCCGG
>CAVKYA010000186.1:2869-5548 GCA_963660255.1 Bacteroidaceae bacterium
TGGGAAGACAGCGGCTATTTCCTCCTCAAGTACATCGCCCGCGCCAACGGAAACCACGGCTACCTTGGTGACCCGAATATGAACCACGGCAACAACGAAAGGGTTTACCGCTACGCCGAGACCCTCCTCAACGCCGCTGAGCTCTCGGTTCTCCTTGGCCAGGATCCTTCTGAATATCTCAAAGAAATCCGTGACCGCGCGAAATGTCAGGACACCGGCGTAAGCCGCGAGGACATCATCCAGGAGCGTCACAAGGAGTTTGTCGGAGAAGGCAAGCGCTATTGGGATCTTGTCCGCACCGGAATGGCCGCGTCAGTCCTCAAGGCCTCCAACCACGAGTTCCGCCAGAACGACTGGAGCGAGTCCAAGAAATACTGGCCGATCCCTCAGACGGAGCTTGACAAGGATCCTAACCTCGTACAGAACAACTACTAATCTTGAATGAATATGAAGACAACACTTAAATATATCGCATTGTCGATGTCCGCCGCCCTTATGGCAGCCTGCTCGCCGGACTACATCACCCCGGATCAGGCGAAGCTTCCGCAAGCCGCTGACTTTGACGTGCAGGTTGAGGTGAACCAGGAGACCAACTACGTCACCTTCAATATGAACAACAGCGGAGTCGTGCCTGTCTGGATCATCGGGGCGACCGACCCGATAGACAACGCGAACGGCTCGAAAGTGACCGGAAAGAATTACGCCTACACCGGGAACGGACTCTCGCTCCGTTTCCGTGACGAGGGCAGGCACACTGTCGAGGTCAAGGCCTACAACGCCCACGGAATCTCCGTCGGCTCACAGATGGTGGAGTTCAGCCTGAACAACACCTACCGTGATCCGTTCGACCCGGCTCCTTACATCAAGGCCCTCAGCGACGGCTCCACCAAGACTTGGGAATGGAACCACACTGTGGCCGGCCACTTCGGATGCGGCCCGTTCGGCGGAACCGGAACCGAATGGTGGAGCGCGGGAGCCGAGGAGAAGAAGGACTGGAGTCTGTACGACGACAAGATCACCTTCGGGGCTGACGGTTCCTACGTCTATGATCCGGGTGACGGACAGCTCTACGTCAACGCCAACTCAGGAGTGAAGTCTGAATATGCCACCGGGGAGGATTACCTGGTTCCTTGGGAGAAGACCACGGCGACATATTCAGTGGAAAGCAGTTGGAACGACGCTGGTGTGGAAGAGATCTACATCACCCTTCCTAAGGGGACTCCTATGTCCTACATCGCTGACCAGACAGAGCTTGACGACCCTCGTTACCTCGTTCTGGAGAGCAAGCCGGCCGATATGAAAAAATGCCTCAAGCTTGTGGCAAACCTCAAGACCTCAGGCAACCCGGACGGTATCGCTTGGCATTACGAGTTTGTCAAGGAAGGCTCCGCTGGTGGAGATGTCACCGATCCTCTCTACGGCAAGACCAGCAAGACCTGGGTGCTTGACTCGGAGGCCAACGGACACCTCGGATGCGGTCCTGACCAGTCAAACGCGGCCGGATGGTGGGCCGCCGGTCCTAACGAAAAGGCCGGATTCGGTCTCTACGATGACGAGATTACCTTCTACGCTGACGGCAAGTACGTCTTCAACCCTGGCGCTGACGGCAAGATCTACATCAACAAGGATGTCACCGCGATCGGCTCTGGCACCGCCCAGAGCGAGGACTACGACATCGACTGGACCATTCAGGAATCCACCTATACCCTTAACGGAGACGTTCTTACCTTCCCTGAGGGAGTTGTGATCGGTTACGTTGCCAACAATGAGTCCGTCACTAACCCTACATACGTCATCACCGAGAACACCGAAGACAAGCTCGTCATCGTGGCGAACTTCAGCGGAATCTCCTGGCAGTACATCTACAAGCCGAAGCCGGGTGTAGTGTTCGACGTGGACGGCCCGGGCAACTTCTGGAAGAGCGCAAGCGTCAATATGACCTACTGGTACTCTCCAGCCGATTGGTCCGGCGGACTGAATCCTGAGACAGAGAGCCTTGAGAACAATGGTCTTAAGGTTGTCATCCCGGAGGGAATCGGAGGCAGTGAATGGCAGGGACAGACCGTGTTCCACACCGACATCCCGATGTCAGCGTCCAAGACTTATGACTTCTGCGTGACCGTGGAGGCCGACCAGGACATCCCTGCGATGACCTTCAAGCTCGCTTGGGAAGGCAACGACAATGATCACGCGGCGTTCTATGTCAATGATTTCGCTGTCGAGGCAGGAGATCCGGCCACATTCAAGATGGAAGCTGTGGCACCTGACGTGGACTACGACAAGGCAGTACTCTTCATCGACCTTGGCAGATGCTCCGCCGGAACGACAGTCAACCTGACAAAGATCTGTCTGCAGGAGCATAAATAAGCGTAAGAATATGTCGCCACAGATTTGTAAGGCGCATTATAAATTGAAAATTTTTGCGAATATATTCATTTCTGAATGAAACGATTATTGCAATATTTAGCGTTTGGGTTGCTGTCGCTTTCAGCGGCGGCAGCCCTTTCATCATCGTCTTGCGGAGGTTCCTCCAACGATCCGGAAGTGGTTCCCGAACTCTCCACTGACAAGGAGGAATTGACCGCTTCCTACGAGGCAACGGAACTGACGGTCAGCGTGACCGCCAACTGTGAATGGGGTGTGTCCTCAGGAGCTACGGACTGGTGCACGGTCTCCCCG
>CAVKYA010000187.1:0-5523 GCA_963660255.1 Bacteroidaceae bacterium
TTCAAGGACTGCCATCTATGTTCAGTGACGATAAGGCAAAGTACAGAGGACTGGATTTTGTGATGTTTGACATTGACAGCCAGAATAATATGTATGTTGGGTTCGCCGCTGATTCCTTGGTTTATGTCTTTGACGGCAACCGCAAGCCGAAGTATGCGTTCGGATGCGCTGGCGTTGATATGGACACTGATTATGAGCGGTTCGGTTCTTTGGACGAGATGGATGCCTATAGGACAAACATAACGAAAAAAGGATACTATTATTGGCTTGAATATATTGACGAGACGGGAGTATGTTTCAGATCTTATAAGAAGGGTAACGATTCAGAATACGATGGACTTCAGGTGTATAAGGATGGAAAACTGATGTCTGATAGTGAGGTTCCGAAGGGATTCAAGGTCGTTGGTTACATTGCTCCGTACTATTATTCCCAGATTATTGGCGGAGATGAGGAAGACTCTCTGATGATATACCGGTTCAAGTTGGATTGATCTGAACGATAATTAGTATTGTGGTATTGTGGTGTTGCTGGCTACGGTTCTTTTCTCATCGGCCTTGTTCGTCTGTTGGCGAGGGTTTGCTGAACGTATAGTCGTCTTGGCGCTGTCGTTATGGCTTGCCTACGAGTCGGGGCTTGGGATTATGCAGCTGCTTGGCCTTGCGATTTCCCGTAATACTATGTGCCCTATGACTGGCAGCTTCGCCAATTCCGGTCCTTATGGCGGGTTCCTTGCGGTCTGCATAGCCGTGGCGTTTGCGGCCGCGTGGAAACGGCGTGATTCCGGGAATCTGTATGATAATACACTGTTTTGGCTATCAGCTGTTTCCGGATGTCTGGGTGTCGTGGCTCTGCCAGCGTCAATGAGCAGGGCCGGTTTCGTCGCATTGGTCGTGTCAGGGGTGGTTTTCGCTTTGACCGATACGGAATCAAAGTCATATTTGAAATCGCATAAATGGATGGCTCTGTCAGTTATGGCTGTGATCTTTGTTATCGGTGTGGGAGCGTTCTGCCTCAAGAAGGACTCTGCGCTTGGCCGTTTCCACATTTGGGAGATGGAATTGCGTGCCATAGCCGACAAGCCATTGACAGGACACGGATACGGAAATGCACTCGGGGCATACGGCGATGCGCAGGCGGAATATTTCGAGACGGAAGAGCGCGGCCAAGAGAGAATAAGGATCGCCGGCTGCCCCGAATATGCGTTCAATGAATATCTCCGTTTCGGAATGGAGTTCGGGATCCTGGGTATGTTGTTGTCGGCGGCCGTGATTGTATTCGGAGCATTGGCGTTGTTTCGTGCGGGTTCGTCATTGGCCTATGGACTCATAGCTTGGGGTATATTTGCGATGGCTTCATACCCTTTGGATGTATGGCAGTTACGATCGCTTTTGGCTGTCTTCTTGGGAGCGGCGATAGGCACGAGTGTGAAGACTGGAAAAAATGGGAAGTTGATTTTGGTCCCGGCACTCGTCTGCTTATCGGCCGGATTGATGATGATATGGCTGCCGGAGAACAAGCAGAGAAAAGAAGCGGAGAGTAAATGGCTTGAGGAACGAAGGTTCGCGAACTTTGAGATTTATGACGGTATGGCGGACAGGCTGGCGGAACTATACCCGCATCTCCGAATGAAGTTCCGCTATCTTTATGACTACGGCTATGCGCTACATAAAGAGGGGCGTTATGCTGAAAGTAACGTTATCCTAAGGGAGGGCTCATTAATGTCATCGGATCCTATGTTCTACAACATCATCGGCAAAAACTTCGAAGCCCTTGGGGACTACGAGCAGGCCGAACGTAATTATATTCATTCGCACAATATGGTGCCGTCGCGTTTGTATCCTTATATCCTGCTGATGGAAATGAAAGAGAGGCAGGGTGACACTGAACAGGCGTTGGCTTATGCGCGGAAAGCGCTTTCCCTTCGGGTGAATGACTGGAATATGTCGATGCGTGATCTTCATAACAGAGCGGAGAAGTACTATGATGCACATTCGAAAAACAATTAGGGGATTACTTGTTTTCCTGGCATCGGTAATGGTGCTTGTCCTTTTCTACTATGTTGGCAGAGCTCTAATATGTGACTCTTTTATTGTGAAAGGGGAGTCTATGGAACCGGTGCTTCATAGCGGCGAGCGTGTGTGGGTGAACAAACTTAAAATGGGTGCGAGGATCTATACCGACTATGATTTCACAAAACCGACTTTGTCCTCGTTCCGTCTTCCGGGGTTCTCGAAAGTCCGGGCTGGTGATCTGGTTGTTGCGAACTATCCTTATGCGAGGTCCAAGGACATGATTACATTCCGGATAAACTATGTGTATCTGAAGCGTTGCTATGCCGTTCCGGGCGATACGGTGAGGATAAAGAACGGGTATTATGTTGATCCTCAGACCGGAGGCCATTTGGGCGATCTGAAATATCAACGAATTTTGTCAGAAACCCCGGATTCGGTTCTTATGGAGACAGGAGTGGTATTGAGGGCTATGCAGGTGAACAAGAGTCTTGGTTGGACGATACGGGATTTCGGACCACTGCCTGTTCCAAAGAAAGGAGACACCGTTAAGATCAATGCTGACAATTACAGAACGTGGCGCAGACCCATATTGTATGAGACCGGCAAGCGTCTGAGTGAGAGCGGCGGACAAGTCTTCCTGGGACAGACACCGTTGAATGAATATACTTTCAAAGGCAACTGGTATTTCCTTGGTGGTGACAATGTCCTTGACTCCCGTGACAGCCGCTACTTCGGCCTTGTGCCGGAGGAGTACATTGTCGGAATCGTGATCCGATGAACGAAATGTGTAATCATAAAGGCGGATAACGGAAAATATTCAGTAAATTAGCGAGTACTAAAAAATGTTAGGCTACGATGAACCTTAACCATAGAATAGCCACGGCTGCGGTCGGCATATTCATACTCCTTCTTGGGGCAACGCCTCTCGGGGCGCAGCGGCGGATGTCGCTTTCAGAGGCGATCGGGACGGCGCGGAGCCAGTCGGTCGCGGCGTTGGAGGCGAAGCACGCGTTTGTCTCGACCTACTGGGCGTACCGTTCCTATCAGGCGAGCCGTCTGCCATCGCTCATTCTGTATGGCGACTTGATGAATTTCGACCGGTCGCTCACCTTGCTGCAAAGCTACGAGGACGGCTCCTTCCGCTATGCCAGCACCTACAACCTCCAGAACAGCCTCGGACTACAGGTCGCACAGAACATAACATTCACTGGCGGAAGACTTTACGTCTATTCAGACCTCTCCCGCATCGACCAGTTCGGAACCAACAAGAAACTGACTTGGTACTCTCAGCCTGTCACTGTCCGCTACGTCCAGCCGCTATTCTCCTACAACCAATTCAAATGGGACAAACTGATTGAGCCTAAGGAATATGAGCGTGGCCGCCGCCGCTATGTCGAGTCGATGGAACAGGTCACGATCAACGCCGTGTCGGCATATTTCTCACTTGTCCAGGCTCTGAAGAATCAGGAGGTCGTGAAGTCGAACTACGAAAACACCGAGAAGATGCGCTCCGTTGCCGCGGAAAGGATGAAACTCGGAAGCGTCACAAGGGATGAATATCTCCAACTGGAGCTCCGTGCCCTCAACGACAGTATCTCGATCGGAGAGAGCCTTGTCAACGTGCGTCAGGCGCAGATGGCCCTGAACTCAATTCTCGGCTACGATGAGTCGGTTGAGGTTGAGCCGGTGATGGACGGTTCCCTGCCGGACATTCTGATGGACTACGATCTGGTGATGGAGAAGGCTTTGAAAAACTCGACGTTCAGCCTTGAAAATCAGATAAATGAATTGAACGCCGCCTCGGATGTGGCGAAGGCCAAGGCGGACAGGGGCATCTCGATGAGCCTGAACGCCCGATTCGGTTTGTCCCAGACCGGCGAAGGCTTGCCGGATGTCTATAAGGATCTTCTGAACCAGGAGGTCGTCGGCCTGACTTTCAGCGTGCCGATCTTCGACTGGGGACTGGGCAAGGGGAAGGTGCAGAAGGCTAAGGCCGCTGAAGAGGTCATCAAGGCACAGAACCTCCAGAGCGAGAACGACTACCGCAGAAAGATATTCACAGCCGTTGGCCAGTTCAACAACCAGCGTCAGCAGTGTTTGGCTTCCCGCAAGGCGATGGAGATAGCCTCCGAAAGGTTCGAACTGATGATGGACAAGTTCAGGCGAGGCTCCGCCACGGTGACCGACCTCACGAACGCCCAGAACGACAACGAGTCCGCGATGACCAAGTACATCACCGACTACGCCAATTTCTGGAACTATTACTACACCCTGCGGAAGTACACCCTCTACGATTTCATCACCGGAAAGGACATTGATGTAAGCGTGAAGGAAATGATTGACTAATTCATAATCAATGAATATGCTAAGGAATATACTTGCGCCCCTTTGTGTCTGCGGCCTCGCTATAGTGGCCGTGGCCTGCGGCGGTAACAAAAAGACGGAGGACGCGAAGGACGGGAAGCTGACCTACACCCCTCAGATAAACGAGGTTACGGTTATGAAACTGGAAAAGACGGACTTTGCCCGCCAGCTCCTGTCCAACGGAAAGCTTGTCGCCAGCCGTAAAAGTGCGTTACAGTTCAGAACCACCGGAAAAATTTCAGCGATAAACGTCAGGAACGGTGAATATGTCTCCGCCGGTTCTGTCATCGCCACCGTTGACCGTCCCGACTTGAAACTGTCACAGGAATCCTCACGGCTTTCGCTCCAGAAGGCCGAGCTGGATCTGTACGATTTCCTTGTAGGGCAGGGATATTCAGCGGGAGACACCACCTCGGTTTCCGCCGACCTGCTGGCTATGGCGAAGATGAAATCCGGCTATTCCACCGCCAAGAACGACTTGGCCCGCTCGTCGTACGAGATTGCCGGGACGGTTCTTTGCGCTCCGTTCTCCGGTCGTGTCGCCGGCATCAAGCAGAAGCCTTTCGACCAGACTCCGTCCGAGGCCTTCTGCACAATTGTGGATGACAGTGTGCTGGAGGTCGATTTCTCGGTGATGGAGTCGGAATATTCATTTCTCTCCATCGGGCTTCCGGTGAAGGTCCGGCCGTTCGCTGACGAGACGAAGGAATATTCGGGGAAAGTCACCGCCATCAATCCGCTTGTGGATGATAATGGGCAGATTTCCGTCACGGCGCAGGTCCGGAACGACGGCTCGCTGATTGACGGAATGAACGTCCGGGTGATTGTGGAAAGGATGATTCCGGGGCAGCTCGTCGTGCCTCGCAGTGCGGTGGTGATCAGGGACAATCTGGACGTGCTGTTCACCTGCACGGATGATGGCAAGGCTCATTGGACCTACGTCACGATCCTCTATTCAAATGGAGAGTCATACGTGGTCGAGGCCAACAAGGACAGGAACGCCGAACTGAACGATGGCGATCAGGTGATTGTCTCCGGCAACCTCAATCTGGCTGATAACTCGGATGTGCTGGTAAAACGATAGGCGATGCTTAAACATTTGATTGACCGTCCGATAACCGTGACGATGATAACGCTTGTCATCGT
>CAVKYA010000188.1:0-5497 GCA_963660255.1 Bacteroidaceae bacterium
GCCCTTCAAATATAAACTTAGTATTGCAATGCCAACCTGTTCAATTCTATCTTTTATTCTATTCTTAGCCGTCATAGTTCAGTGAAGTGCCACCACAAACCTTAGCCACCCGCGGCTATAAGCGGGAGGGGCCCAGCCGAGGCTGGGAGGGACGGAGCGCGAAGCGCAGAGGGTTTGTGGTGACACTTCACTGAACAAAGGACCATCACGAAATTGTTTTATTGTATCACGCCCCGAGACTGAACCTTATTTTGAACATAACCGAGACCGGACGCAGACGGTAATTGTATTGGCTGTTGGTGATGTCTGACCACGTGCGCTGGTTGTAGAAATCGTTGTTCAGCAAGTTGCGTCCTTCGAGGATATATTCGAACTTCTTTGTCTTTAATTTCAAGGTCGCATCCAAAAAGAACATATTCCTGCTGCCTGAGGAGATGGCGTCGTTGAGATAGTGTTCCCCGCATATATTCAATGTAAGGCGCTTGAAGAAAACAAGGTTGAAGCCGAGCCTCTGGTGCAGGGCGTTTATGGCTTTGAGGGTCGCCATTCCTTCATTACAACCACCGCCCAGAATCTTGCTTCCGCTCCGCACATATTTCGCCTTGTATTCCAGGAACGCGTTGGTGGCAAGCCGTGAAGAGACTTCCAGCCCCACCGGAAGACTCCAGGTGGCAGTGTTCAGAATGATCCCTTGACGGAGGACATCCATAAGGTTCCTGCGGTAGCCTGCCGGAATGCCAATCGTCGTGGAAATGGCGTTGAACCGCTTCTCGATCTTCCCCTCTATTCCCCAACCTTGGGAGGTGTTTTCTATGTCATAGGTCTGCACCCTGCTCAGCGAGCCGAAATATTCCGTGCCGTACATCAGATTGGAATCGTTCCGCCGATAATCAACTTTCACCGAGCCAAACAAGGACAACAGGGCGTCCGCATAGTGTAGTTCGGCACTGTAGTTTTGATGCGATCCTTCAGAGATTCTGCCATCCCTGCTGCCTATCAGCCTATAGTCGGTCATAATGTATCCGCTGTATATGTTCGAGGCCGCCCCTATGTTGCCTATAAGGCTGCCTGAGGCCAGAAAACTTAGATTGGGTGTTATTTTCCAGTCCAATACTATGTGAGAGTTGAAAAACACCTTGTCCCTGTGCCTGTCGTGTCTTGAAATATGGTCATCGGAAGACACGTTGGAATAGACGGGGCTTATGCCTGTGGAAATATTGAAATCACGAAGATGATAGGTGATACCGAGATTGGCCCGCACATCGAAACGGCGGTAGTCCGTGTCGTTGCGCAGACTGTCAGGGACAGTTTTACCGTCAGCGGAGGACGGCACAGGCTCGTACAGACTGCTCGTCATTTCCTGCAGATCTGCGGAGACTCCCATTGAGGCGTGCAGGTCTATGCCGACCTTGGGGAATGTCTTGATGACGAATACATTGTTGTTTGTGCTGAGATTGCGGTTGGACATCTCCTGCAACGCTTCCTGTGCATCATATCCGAAGATTTCAGGGTACAGGACAGGATTAACCCTCAGGTTCGAAGGCAATTCAGAGGCATAGATGCGGGAAGTGAAGTTCAGACGGATGTTACCGTTCAGCACTTTGGTGAAACGCAAGTCATTCTGCGAGCGCAGCTGCCTCATACCAAACCTCTGGTCCACCGTTTCCGTACCGTTTACCACCCTGCCGAAGTTGTCATCCCATTTCGCCCCAAAAGACAATTGCTCGCTAAGATAGACATTCTTGTCATTCCGGTTGTACTTGACTTTGATTTCCGTCTCGTCCGTGGTCTCGGTGGCGGAAGTCGCCTCGGCTATCTCAAGTGGTGATTCTCCGGGAAGATAATATGTAGTAAGGGAATTGGAGTTGAACCTCTGACGGTCGCGCAGGTACATTATGTTCAGGTTGAGCGTATGATCCGAGTCTTCACTCAGCTTGAGAATATTGCTAATGGAGGCGGCGTGTGTCTCGTTGTCCATATATCTTTCACGGTCGGTGTCGGGAACGGCAGGCTTGTGAACGGACAGCGAGGAATATTCTTCCTCCAACCGGTCGTAGAACGATTCCAGTTCGGATGTCACATCCTGACCGGAATTGTTCGTCTTGTATGTCGCCATCGTCTGCCATTTCCCTGTGAAATACATCAAGGCAAGCTCTCCGTTCCAAAGCCAAGGCTTATAACCGGCGCCCAGCTGGATGGTGGAGATGAGACTGCCTTTGGCGCTGTTCTTAAGCCGCAGGTTGATGGCCGCGTCAGGGGAATATTCCAAACCCTCCATCGCCCTTATGGGTTGGTGATTCTCCATCACCTCCACGCGGACGATGTCCTTGGCGCGGACATTGTTCACGGCCACGCCGTAACGGCCTCCCATCAGATCCAATCCCTCGATGTAGAACTTGTTGATCGGACGGTTGTTGTACCTTATCTGCCCTGCTTCGCTGACATCGATGCCGGGCATCTTCCTCATCACGTCGCCTATGGAGCGGTCCACAAGGCTGTCGGCATAAGCGCTTACGAAATAACTTAATGTGTCGCCCCGCCGCTTGACCGGTGCTGCCTTTACAACCACCTCTTTGAGCGTGGTTTCCTCGAATTCCACTTGGAAATCCAACGCCCCTGTCGGCAACTGGACTATACGGGAAGTGTTCCTCAGATTGAATCCGGTCACCATTATTCTTACCGAGTCAGCTGAACTGTTATATTCAAAAAGGAATTTCCCGTCCGCGCCGGTGATGTCGAACCCATACAACGTCTTTCCGTCAGGTGTCTGGAATATGACATTGGCACCCGCCACAGTCTCGCCGTCCTTAGCATAGCGCACCGTCCCGCTGATTGTCCTTTGCGCTATGGCGGGAAGGACAATAGCTTGAACCAGCAGGAGCAATCCCGCTGTCAGCAGCATAATCGGGGCCTTTCTTTTCATATAACCTTAGTCAATAGCGTTCCTATTCCAGTTCTCGTTGGGGAATATAACCGATGGACGCGGCATATTCTTGGGCTGTTATACCGCGAATTTTCCCGGTCTTCGGGTCTTTCATATAGAATCGCATTATGCCGACGCCATTTGATGTGGCGTGTCCGTAAGGGTCTTTCCACCGCATATCGTTGATGCGCAGGATGTCTTTTCTTTTGCAATTGATGACCTGCTGCGTCTCGTACTTGTACATCGCCTCCGAATGCGGTTTCTGAATTCCTATCAGCTCGTATGTGTAAAGGCCGTCGGCGTCTTCGGCCTTTAGGATAAGCCCCGGCAGACCACCCAGCTTCCACGGACCGTAGCGCAGCGGGATGTCGTATGTGAACCAGGCGTGCCACCGTCTGCCACGGAAGTCGGTTACCGCCTCGTTGCACTCATAACCGAGGACCTGAGTGGTCTTGCCCGTTATCTTCCACTCAAAAGAAGGTATCGTCTCAGAGTAGGAATAGGTCTTTTTTCTTATGGCATTGATGACAGTAAGGATCCCCTGTTCCGGATAGTTGAAGAACAGGTCCTCGTACTGTCCTGTCTCATCCGGCTGCAAATCCTCGGTCCGCTTGTAGGAACCTCCGGGCGATTTCCTTTCCCCCGTAACCGAATGCTTGTACCAAGTGGAGTCCATCACTTCCGCGAACAGGCTATAATAACGGGCATACTTTGAGCCTATTTCCAGGACTTGGTTATCGTAATACTTCTTGCGGCCCACAGTGTCCTCGGAAAACATTGTCCTGTATGTGAATCTGTAAGTCACCTCGTCTATGGCGGTCTTCTGCCTTGGATCCCTCGGCTCCGCGTCAACGGAAATCTGGGCTTTCGCGGAAAAAGAGAACACCGACATCAGGATTACAAGACAGGTGTATGATACAGGATGATTCATAATTAATTCATAGATGTTTATAAATAATTGATTGAATACGTAACATTATAGACACAACAATTGTGTCTTCCGCAATATAAAAACTAATTTTGAAAAAAGCAACTGGCTTGAAAGTAAGCAAGATATAGGGCGAAAGTGGTAATTATTCTGTCACTCTCGCCCTATGTCGCGCATATTGAATCTGCGCAGGGTTAATGTAAACTACATCTTCCCTAAAAAATAATCTGAAAATCAAGGCTTTTGTCCTGACCGAAAGTGCCGGTGACGTGGGTGTTGGAGTCCAGACGGGTTGTCAGCGGCTTGCGGGCGGTAAGTTCTATTGCTATCAGGTCACCGGTGCGGATGTATAGTAGCTTTGTGGCTTCCACGAGAGCGTCCTCAATCATATTCAAAGAGGGCTGGTCGAAAGAGAAAAGCTCAACTTCATTTCTGAATAGGCTGAACCGGCCGTCTTCTTCCAACCTTTGCGGCGGAAACATTGGTGACGGCAGGAATGATGTGTGATCCAGACAGATGGCTTGGGCGTAGGACTCCTGAGAGCCGCCAAGCATATTCTCTGGGTATAGCAAAACTCCGTAACCGACGCTGTCATAGTACCTTGAGGCGAATTTTATCCCGACGCTGCGACCCGGCTTCAGAACACGGGCGAAAAGGACCGGGGAATATGTCAGCTCGTCCACGAACTCGGGTGGGTAGAAGTCCTCGTTGTCCTTCTCCCACGTCGTGTCCGGACGCACGGTGATATGGCCGGAGTATGTCTTTACTATTATATTCATAGAAGAAGCTTCCGCAAGAGAGAGTGCGTCAGAAGAGTCTGCCGCTGCCGAATTTGTCCTTCAGTCCGGCTATGGCGCTGTCGAACGCTTCGCCCTCAAGTGGTTTGCTCATTTCGGCTTCCTTGGCTTTGGCGGCCTCTTTCTTCTCCTTATCGAACTGCTCTTTCAGGCGGGCGAACTGACGCTTGGTGTCCATCGTGAACTCGCCGTTCTCGATCCAGGCGAAGTAGGCCGGCTCGGTCTCATAGACCTCACGGGCGGTTCTGCCCTTATGCTTTCCGAAACTGATCGTAGGCTCATCGTTCTTTCCAAGGATCAGCCTTCCCGCATAGTCCACAGTGCGTGGACGACCGGCGACTCCGGACAGGAAGTCCACATCGTTCTTTAGAACCTGCTCGTGGTATTTGCTTGGAGTCTGGTACATATCCAACTGACCTTTCAGCACCTCGTAGGTCGCCATTGTGTCGGCTTCCGCCGAATGGGCGTTCTCGAAGTCCTCACCGCCACAGTAGAAGCGGTAGGCGGCCTTGAGGTTCCTCGGCTCCATATAGTGGTAGATCGTCTGAACGTCTATCATCTGTTTGGAGTGAAGGTCGATGTCCGTGGCCTCAAGAGTGGCCTGCGCCTTCGCCTTGTTCTCAGGAGTGTTCCGCGGATCAGCAAGCCTGCGCATACAATAGGCCCGTACCCTCTCAAGTTCCTCGGACAGCATCGGGAGGTCGAACTTCGTGGAGTTGTAGCCAGCCAGATCGCTGTCTCTCAGCCAATCCACAACTTCCGCAGCTATCTCGATGAATTTCTTCTCTCCAGCCACATCCTCATCCTTGATCCCGTTCACCTGGCTGGCTTCCGGATTGATCGGATGCT
>CAVKYA010000189.1:0-5492 GCA_963660255.1 Bacteroidaceae bacterium
CCACACGCCCTCCTTATCCCCAGGACGATACTCCGTCCACTTGTCTCCATTCCGGACAAAATAGCCTCCATCGTAGGTGTACAGGCCGGTTGGCTGGGCAAAGGCTCCGACAGCGGAAATGACGGTCAAGACCAAGGATATGAGTATATTATGTTTCATGTTCGTTTTCGTTTAATGTGTCTTCACGTCGCTTCGACGGTTGGCGAACCTGTCGAACCACACACCCGTAAAAAAACTCATTGTCCTCCAAGCCTTTCGAAATAAGTCAGCACATCCTCCCAGGTCTTAAACGCGTCGGAACCAAAATGAATCATTGTGCCCATAAAGTCGGAGGCACCATTAACTTCCGGCTCGGTGTCAATCAGATAGTCAGCCAGAATGAGGTTCTTGTGGTTTGAGATCGTGACACGGTTCCAGACCGGAACACCGAGGTTGGTCTCGCACCAATTCACGACCTTCTGACAGAGTTCCGGAGTGTTGTACGGAACACCGGCGACAATGTGGACATCATAGTTGACTGCAAGCACTGCGACGGATTTGGCGAAACCGCTGGAATGGTTGATGATCCTGTCACTCAAAGAGATGAACAACACCGGTTTCTGAATATTCCTCTGTCTGTCATCAATCCATTGGATTACCGGCAGAACCGAATGGAGGATCGCATTGTCATTGAGGTGATGCTCCCCATCGAACCTTATCGCCTGCGGATAGTGTTCGCAGAAAAGGTCAAAAGTGTGGACCAGAGTGTCGTGGACTCCGTAAAGCCCGAACGCCTTGTCCTGATCCTCCGCCGCGCGCTCGAAGCAATGCGAGCTGATCTCACGGAAATGCTCCAGTAGGGTTTTCGTGACAAGGAACGAAGTCTCTCCGTCACTGCGAGGGTTATGATATTCCTGTCTGCCCAAACCGTTGTTTTTCAACAGTGTGTCAGCCAGTTGGAAAGCAGGGTTCACAAGGATGCGATCCACTCCGTAAAGCATCTCGGCATACATCGCGCCCATTGAGGTACCGATGATAAGATCCGGCTTCTCCGAAGCGGTCATATTCCTTAAAAGTTCCATCGCATCGAATGGTTCCACAGGCAGATCGGGCGCTATTACCTCCGCCTCTGGCAGCAGCAGCCTCAACGTCCTGACGCTTCCGTTCTGGCCGCTGGACGCGAATCCGTGCACATAAAGTATCTTCTTTCCGGACATCAGCGCCGGACGGGCATATTCATAAAGCTCCATAACAACTTAGCTCTTGTAGATTTCGTTCACGTTCACCGCAAGCGATGAAGTGTCAACCACAAAAATAACAATTTTCATATTCAAATGATTGGGAGACACTTGAAAATCCTGATTGAAATCGTTATCTTTGAGAGATTGATATTTTAAATGACACTAACTATGACAGATCTGAAAAAAATAGTTGAGCTTTTCGCCATCGAGGGCGACGTCAAGGAGATAAAGCCTTTGGGCAACGGGTTGATCAACGACACGTATAAAGTTGTCACAGAGGGCGATGCGCCGGATTATGTTCTTCAGAGGATCAACAATGCGATCTTCACGGATGTGGATCTGCTCCAAAGCAACATCGAGGCAGTGACCAGACATATTCGTAAGAAATTAGAGGCGGAAGGAGCTGAGGACATCGATCGCAAGATGCTGAGGTTCATTCCTTTAAAGTCGGAAGGTGAGAGGTTGGAGGCGCTTATGAGCGACAAGCCGAGAACCTACTGCCTTGAGGACGGAAAGTACTGGAGGGTGTCGGTGTTCATCGACGATGCCTACACCTACGAGACTGTCAATCCGGAGTATTCCGAATATGCCGGCGAGGCTTTCGGTAACTTCGAGGCGATGCTTGCCGACATCCCTGACACACTTGGAGAGACGATTCCGGACTTCCACAATATGGAACTGAGGCTTAGACAGTTGGTCGAGGCCGTGAGGGAGGACAAGGCCTGCCGCCTGCACGCCGACGACAAGACCGAGGAGCAGGAACTGCACAAGATTCTGGAGGACATCGACAGGTACGGAATCCAGATGTGCAAGGCCGAGCAGCTGCACCGCGAGGGAAATCTTCCTAAAAGAATATGCCACTGCGACACGAAGGTCAACAACATGATGTTCGACAAGGATGGCAAGATACTGTGTGTCATCGATTTGGACACTGTGATGCCTAGCTATGTGTTCTCGGACTTCGGGGACTTCCTCCGCACGGCCGCCAATCCGGTTGCAGAGGATTCACCTGAACTTGACAAGGTTGATTTCGATATGGAGATATTCAAGGCCTTCACAAGGGGCTATCTGAAAGGCACGAAACCGTTCCTGACTCCGGTCGAGAGGGAGAATCTGCCTTATGCGGCGTGCCTGTTCCCGTTTATGCAGGCCGTCCGCTTCTTCGCCGACTACATCAATGGCGACACTTACTACAAGATCAAGTACCCGGAGCACAACCTCGTCCGCACCCGCAACCAGATGAAGCTCTTCCACTCCGCCCTCGGCAAGGTTCCGCAGATGGCATCATTCATTGAATCAATAAAATAGCACACAAATATGAAACGCAGGGATTTTCTTAGGACCGCGGGACTGGCGACGGCCGGGAGCGGGATTATCATCGGAACAGGGGGGCTTATCACCGGATGCGCCGGCAAGGAGAGCGACGGTAATATTCCTAAACCATACAAAGTAGGCGGCTCGGCTAGGATGAAGCTGAGCTTCGAGCCGTATGAGCTCAAGCTGCGGCACACGTTCACCGTGGCTTCATATTCAAGGACCACCACGCCGGATGTGCAGGTGAAGATTGAATATGACGGATTCACCGGCTACGGGGAGGCTTCGATGCCACCATACCTTGGACAGACCGTGGAGAGCGTCTGCAACTTCTTGAGCAAGGTCAACTTGGAGCAGTTCAGCGACCCGTTCCAGATCGATGACATCCTGACTTATGTCGATGGGATCAACGAGGGAGACACCGCCGCGAAGGCCGCAGTAGACATCGCTCTTCACGACCTTGTGGGGCAGTTGATGGGACAGCCGTGGTACCGAATCTGGGGACTCAACGCGGCCAAGGCTCCGAACACCACATTCACGATCGGGATCGACACCCCGGACGTGGTCCGCGAGAAGACAAAGGAATGCGCTGAGCAGTTCAATATTCTTAAAGTTAAGGTCGGGCTCGACAACGACAAGGAGATGATCGAGACAATCCGTGAGATCACCGACCTGCCGCTCGCCGTGGATGCCAATCAGGGATGGAAAGACAAGGAGAAGGCCTTGGAAATGATCTACTGGTTGAAAGAGCATGGAGTCGTGATGGTAGAGCAGCCGATGCCGAAGGAGATGATGGACGAGAACGCCTGGTTGACCGAACGCAGTCCGCTCCCGACATTCGCCGACGAGGCCATCCAGCGTCTCGCTGATGTCCAGAGGGTCAAGGGAGCGTACACCGGCATCAACATCAAGCTGATGAAGTGCACCGGAATGCGCGAGGCCTGGAAAATGCTGAACTACGCACGCGCCGAGGGCATGAAGGTAATGGTCGGCTGCATGACAGAGACCTCCTGTGCAGTGACAGCCGCCGCCCAGCTCTCCCCTGCCGTTGATTTCGCCGACCTTGACGGCAACCTCCTCATAGCCAACGACCGCTTCGAGGGAATGACCGTCATTGACGGCAAGATCACCCTCCCAGATCGCGCGGGGCTTGGGCTCAAACTACTATAAACCAATCAATGGAATATCCCGATTTTAATAAATTAATCAAAACTCTGACCTCCAAGCCGAAAGAGACCGAGTGGTTGAAGTTCAAGCGCAATTATCATTCTGCGGAAGAGATTGGCGAAAGAATCTCCGCATTGTCGAATAGTGCCTGTCTGTGTAATATGCCTTTTGGCTACATTGTATTCGGGGTCGATGATGCAAGTCATACTGTATGCGGTACTGACTTGTATGGAAAACGCAAGATGGTTGGAAATGAAGAACTTGAGTCTTGGCTTTCAACACGTCTTAATCCAAGGATAGACTTTGAGATAATTGACGATTTCGTCTATGAAGGCAAACATATCTGTCTTTTCAAAATACCAGCGACGACAAATCGTCCAGTCAGTTTTCTTCACAAAGAATATGTAAGAATCGGAAGCACCACACGCAATCTTAAGGATTATCCTTTAAAAGAGGCAAAAATCTGGAACAAGGGGCAAAAACCATTAGAGAAAATTGCGCTTAAGAATGGGCTGTCCGGTCAAGAAGTGTTCTCTTTTCTAAGTGCAGAGACCTATTTTGACCTGATGCATCTTCCGCTGCCACAAAACACAGAAGGCATTTTAGACAGATTCTTGTCAGAAAACCTAATATCAAAAGATGAAACAGGCTATAGTATAACAGAATTGGGTGCCATTCTGTTCGCAAAACATCTTTCTGATTTTGATGGACTGAAAAGGAAGACCACGAGAGTCATTGTGTATAAAGGGAAAAACAAAATAGACACAATACGGGAATGCGTTTTTGATAAAGGTTATGCAATAGGATTCGAAGAGATTGTGTCTTGGACAAACAGTCAACTTCCTGCCAACGAGGAAATTGGGATTGCCTTGAGGAAAGATGCGCGAATGTATCCTGACATCGCCATAAGAGAGCTTACGGCAAATATGCTCATTCATCAAGATTTCTCCGAGCAAGGCTTTCCTATGATTGAGATATATTCAGATAGAATTGAGTTTTCCAATCCTGGGCAACCATTGATCAGTGTGGAGCGTTTCATCGATGAATATCAATCCAGAAACGATTCCTTGGCTGACATTATGCGCCGAATGGGCATCTGCGAGGAAAAAGGGAGCGGTATGGACAAGACCATATTCAATATAGAATTATACCAATTGCCTCCTTTACGCTTCCTTGTCCAAGAGACAAGAACTTCCGCCATTGTGTTCGCATATAGAAAATTCGCCGATTTGGACAAAAGCGAAAGGGTAAATGCTTGTTATCAACACGCTTGCCTGAAATATGTTTCGAATGAGAAAATGAATAATCGTTCTCTTCGAGCCAGGCTAGGTATTGATGACAAAAATTATCCTATGGCATCCAGAATAATCAAAGATGCCTTGTATGCCAAAGTAATCAAAGAAGAAGACTCTGAAAGTGGAAGACACAATTACATCCCATACTGGGCATAATAATTCTTCCAGAATGTAACCGGGATGTAACTACAAAGTAACTATGAAATGCCAAAACAGAAACCAAAATACACAAACACCTATTCATCAGACAGTTACATTTCAACAGCAATGTAACTATTATGTAACTGAAATGGATTTATAAAGGAATAATAGATATGGCGATGAAAAGAAAAGAGATAGTCCTTTGGACGCTGGTGGCGATAGCGCTGGCGGCTAACATCTGGCTGCCGAGGCAGATGAGGTACAAATATTCGTGGGACAAGGATCTGGCGCAAAGGCTTGCGACGGAGTTCTGCGCGACACGGGAGGATGTGAAGGAATATATTCAGAAATATAT
>CAVKYA010000190.1:0-3567 GCA_963660255.1 Bacteroidaceae bacterium
TCTCCCTGGCCTCCTTCATGTGGGCGTTCTGGAAGAGGAAGATGTCGCTGCCGTCATCGGTGACGTAGCGGTTCTGGAGCAGGAACCTGTCAGGACTGCCGACTGTCAGGGTGTGCGGAAGGCTGTACTTCTCCATCACCCCGGTGTACCATTCAAGGTACTTCCCGTCAGAGGGTTTCTCAAGCAGGATGAAGTTGTCCTTGTACTCCTTCAAACGGGCGACGGTCTCGGAAATCTGCCTGTCGCGGGCCTCGAAGTCCTTCAGTCCGAGGGCTTTCTCGGGATATTTCCCGATGCAGAAGACTCTTCCTCCGCCCTTTACGAACTCCTCCAGCCTGGCGAGGGTCTCCGGAGTCGTGCTCGTCACCTCGACGATGAACAGGGTGCCATATTCCTTAAGACCGTAGCAAAGCTTGCCGTCACGGACCGTGGCGTCCCGGAGGATGATCTCGCTCACATAGTCGGCTCCGCCGCCGTTCTTGTGGATGGCCTCCCAGATCAGCGATGTGTAAGGGACGTTCAGCTCAACAGGAAATGGTTCATTTTGAGCACCAAGATTAGCCCAAAGGTCGTAGTTGGCGGGCAGGATGGCGATGTCCGTGTACATGTCGGCGTTCTGGAGCTGGCTGGAAATCCTCGCGCGGTAGTCGTTCAGCCTGTTCACGTAAGGCCACCAGGTGTTCCTCTCGTTGTGGAACGTCCCGTACTGCACCCATCCGGGGAACTCGGCCTTAAGCGGAGAGTAGTTGAAACCGTGCCATACAGAGTGGGTCGTGCCGGCCATCGCGCTCATGTCCGAGCCGACTTTCAGGAACTCCAGACTGGTAGTGAAAACCTTGTAGGTGTTGGTCATCTCCTCCGCGCTGACAATGCGCTTGCCCGTAAGATGGGCCGCCGAGGAGACATATTTGTCAATCATCGTATAGGCGCGTCCGCGGCGGTAGTCCTCGTCGCCCATCTCCTCCCCAATCCTGTGTTTCAGCCAGTTGGTCGTCCAAGACTCCCCTTCCGGGATGTCGTAGCCAAGGGAGGACTCAAGAGGAAAGAAACCGCATCCGTAAGCCTGTGACCTGACCTTCACTCCCCTATCCTTGCTCCATTCCAGATAGGTCTTGGTGTAACGCTCGTGCAACAACTCGGCCTTAGTCAACATAAAGTCAAATCTGACGCGGTTTACCTTGTCCTGAAACCCAAGACTCTTTTTCGAGCCATACTCAAAGTTCTTCACGTCACCCAGTCGGCCGACCTCGAACATCGTGAACGGCAGCCAAGGCATCGGGTCGTAGCCTCTGCGCACTTTGAACTCCTCGGCGAAACCTTCGGTCCAATTGCTTCCCTCAATCTCCATATTATCGACAAAGAAAGCCCTCAGGTGCTTCGAAAGCGGCCCGAGTTTGGCCTCGATTGTGTCGGTCATATTGTCAAGATAGTGGCGTACGGCTTCCGCATTCATAAAATTGAGAATCGAACCTGCCGCTCCCGGAGCGCCATTGATGACACTGGCAAAAGAATCATATCTGACCAAAGCATAGAATTGCCAATCACCCTCAGGAATATCAGTCACAATGACACCATCCTTGATGCATCCGGAAAGGTCTATGACCTCATCCAAGTCTGATATCGGGTCAGGCGCAAGAAAGACCGACACCAAATCCGCGGTCCGTGCCGGATTAACAACCGTCACGCCAGGATCAAGGTTCTTGAATATGTTGAACTTGGACATCTCGAACCTTTCGCCGCCCGACACCTTCTGGGCGTATGTCAACATCACCGATGCACGATCCTCTCGAGAAAGGGTCTCCGCGCCGAAAGGCCAGCCGGATCCGATGATCAGGTCGCAGGTCATCCCGATGCGCTCCGCCTCGTCGAACACTACCTTGAGCATATCTATCCATTCGTCACTCAGCCACCTAATAGGCTTCGCACCCATAGCGTCGGCTCCGTAAGGGAAAGCTATCGGATTGATCTCCACGCCTCCGATTCCGGCATCCTTCATAATGTGAAGCTCACGGACAAGCTCCCCTGCCTCCACACGGTCTCCGTTCCACCACCAGCGCACGAACGGGCGGTAACGGCTGTCCGGATTCTGGAACTGTCTGTAAAGATCCTTGGATGTCACCCTAGACTGGGCGGCAAGAGGAAAAGTTCCTATGGAAACAAGTACTGTAAACAACCCGAAAGTCAATCTTGAAATCTTATCAGATAATCTCCTCATCTCTCATTTCTTTGTTACAAATGCAATAATACTGGATTTTTAAACGAACACAGTGCGATAACTCGCCAATATGCGACTCTCTAAATGCGCTAATTGAAGAGCAACGTGACGAGGTCGAGGGCGGTGGCTCCGCGGAAATAGGAGGCTACGGGCTGGGTGGACAGGAAAGACTTGACCTCAGATGGGTCGTAGCGGAGGCCGATCATCTTGGTAGCCAATTCGTCAGCAGGGGTGTCGAAGAGGAAATCGCCGGTGAAATCCAGACGGGTTATCAGACCATGGTCCACGCGGAGGCTGGCCTCCACGGTCCCGCAGGCGAGTTTCGCCCTGCAGCGGAAATCGGCCTCGTGGGAGTGGCCGTAGATGAAGTCCCAAGTGGAGAATTTCTCGGCGGCCTGTTTTCGGACCTCGGCGATCTGATTCTCCGAAAGGGTCATCTGACCGTCCCCGGCGGAAAGGATTTCCTGAAGCCGGGCCTGAAGTTCATCCAGAGACCCGAACTGAGGGAGGTACTCCTTCAGGTTCGCCACACGGCTCTTGACCGAGGATATCCCCTTGGCCTGCATCTTCGAGGCCGGAGTATCGAGAACCTTGACAAGCGTGTCAAGGTCAACGTCGTACATCAGCGTGCCGTGGATGATTTCCTGGCTGTGCGAGACCCGGCGGGCGTAGCCGGAGACCTTTCTACCTTCTACGAATATGTCGTTGCGGCCTGTCAGCTCGGCTGAAACGCCAAGGCTGCGCAGTGCGTCCACCATCGGCTGCGGGGACGGATTCCTGCCGATGATCGTGTAGTTCATGTTCTGCAGGTCGTGATAGACGGCCCCGCCACCGGTGACACGTCTGGCCAAAGTAATCCCATGCGAGTTGAGATAGTCCAGATTCACCTCGCTGTAGGCATTCTGGTTCAGGCCGATGATCACGGACGGACGGTTCCTCCAGAGGAAGAAGTACGGCTCTTCGGACGGGATGTTCTCAAGGCAATACTCGTCTAGCGCAAGGTTGAAATACGGGTCGGTGGAGTTATTTATCAGATACTTCATGGTCGATTACGGGCAGGATATATTTCTTGATTTCGGGATAATTAGGGAGATGGGTTCCGGGGTAGGAACGTGAGCGTCCGGGATAAAATCTCTCAAACTCGTCCTTGCAGTTGACCATTTCGTCACGGTCGGCGAACATTCCGGTCGTCAGAGCAATCTCGTCGGAAGAAAGCCCGTCAAACTGGGCGTCTTCCAAACGGGCATATTCATCGCACAGCTCTTCGGTGACGGTGAACGTTAAGGCTCCGTCGCGACGCGGGGAGAGATATTCACGCTCCCCTGTCATCGTGCGGAGGAGGCGGGAGATGT
>CAVKYA010000190.1:3764-5480 GCA_963660255.1 Bacteroidaceae bacterium
GCCATCTTGTAGGCTCCGGAGGACGCAAGTCCGTGGATGAAAAGGACTTTCATCGAGATTTAGTCCTTGTGACTTTCGAGGATCAGGTCACCGAGTTCCTTGAGGTCGCGGACGATGAAGTCTGCTGGATAGTGCTCCGGATGAGGGTTGACACGAGCTTCCTCGGTCACCTTCAGAGCCGTCTCAAGGGTCGTCTCGCCTGAGAGCACAAGCACGCTGACGGCTCCGGCGTTGTGTCCCATCGCGATGTCCGTGTAGATTCTATCGCCGACCATCGCTATCTCATCGGCCTGCAAGCCGTTGCGGTCACGGATTCCATCAAGCATCGTAGGGTCCGGCTTGCCCATCACCTTGTCAGGTCTTCTGCCGGAAGCGGCCTCGATGCATTTCTGGAGCGAACCGCAGTCCACCAGAATGGTTCTCGCATCGGTCGGGCAGACCCAATCCGGGTTCGTCGCCATGTACGGAATGCCCTGCTTCGCCCACCAGGTCGCGCGGCAGAGGCGTGAATATACCAGCGTGGTGTCGAAGGCCACGATCAGCATGTCCGGAACGTCATCAGGATCGTCGGCACAGGAGACGAAGCCGGCCTTCTCGAACTGGCCTATCATGCTCGGAGTTCCCAACATAAAGAGTTTCTTCACGTTAGGGAAATTCTTCTTGATGTAGTCGATCGTGGCGATTGGGGTCGTGTACATATTCCCCTCATTGGCGGGAATTCCCATTCCAGCGAGTTTCTTGAGATAGTCCTCAACCGATTTCGTCGGATTGTTCGTCAGGAATGAATATCCAACTCCGTTCCTCTTCATCGTGTCGAGCACCTCGACGGTGAAAGGGAAGATGTTGTTCTCCATGTAGATGGTGCCGTCCATATCCAAGGCCAGATGCTTGATCCGGCGGAGCTTGGCTTTCTGCTCTGGGGTGAGAGACTTGTTATAGTTTTCTGTCATATTCATATTCCTTTAATATTATATTTCTATTTTGTCCCTTCGACAGGCTCAGGGACCGCATCATTGGTTGGTGAGCCTGTCGAACCAACCTGTCTGATACGCTTCGACAAACTCAGCGACCAGTCGGGTCACAGGCTCCGGGAGCGAACATATTCATAAATTACAAAAATAGCAATTTCTTCATTAAGATTGTTGTTTTTTGTATCTTTGCGTTCCCCCGTTTTTAAAACGCTAAAGAAATGGATCAATCTATCAAGAAGAAGTACAACTATTGGCAGTGGAGAACCCTCATCATCCTGATGATTGGGTACGCCCTTTTCTATTTCGTAAGGAAGAACTTCAGCATCACGATGCCGGCCCTTGAGGCTGAGCTGGGAATCAGCAAGGTCAAGCTCGGTCTGTTCCTGACGCTTCACGGAATCATCTACGGCCTCTCAAGGTTCATCAACGGCTTCATCGCCGACCGCGTCAGCCGCAAGAAGATGATGGCCACGGGACTTTTCCTCTCCGCGCTCGTGAATATATTCATAGGCCTCAGCCCTGAGATGAACGGTCTGTTCAACTTTATGGACGGCGAGGGCAAGGCCACGATGGGGATGGTCGCTTTCATAGGAAGTCTTTGGCTGATAAACGGTTACACTCAGGGGATGGGATTTCCTCCGTGCGGCAGCCTTATGGCCCACTGGATCAAGCCTTCCGAGCTTGCCACCAAGCAGGCCATCTGGAACAGCTCGCACTCCATCGGAGCCAGCCTTGTGGCGTTCCT
>CAVKYA010000191.1:0-5457 GCA_963660255.1 Bacteroidaceae bacterium
AGCGGGAAGAAGATGAAGATTTTTCACCTCAAAGAACATTTCAAACAAATCAAAATAGCTTCTTAATTCACCACAATCTCGTCGATGAATATGAAGGCGTGGTTGCGGTTCTTGGTGACATCATCCCTCACGGCTTTGTACTTGATGTAGCGGGCTTTGGCGTTGACGGCGGTGCCGAGGGTGTTCAAGAGGGCGCAGGAATCGTTGTCAGGAACCTCCAACAAACAGACTACTGGGTCGCTGAAAGTTACACCGTCCTCAGAGAAGCTTGCCTCGGTTCTTACCGGGAAACCTACCTCGGCGGATGTGTGCGAAAGGAAGGTCGCTCCGACATAATGAATATCCTTGACCGAGCCGAGGTCTATTGTGACATCCACATCGCACAGGAAGCCTTGCCAGCGGTTGTCCTTGTAAAACCAGCCGCCAAGTTTTCCGTCCACAAGGGCGTTGTCTCCCCCAGCAGGATAGCCACTGGAATATTTCCGGCCGTTGTAGGTGAGTTTGGCTCCGGCGGCAAGATGCTCAAGAGGCTTGAGGGACTCCGGTCTCGGGCCGATCTCGTTCCTCAAATCAAAAGCGTTGTAACCTTTTGATCGAAGGTTCTCCGCAAGCCTCACGGCATTCTCTCTGAAACGAGGATAATCCTTGCTGTCGGCAGGGCTCCATCCGATCTCCGCGATGGCGAACGCACGGGGATAAAGCAGATACTCCATATACTCCCCTGTTGGCACGAACTCGGACCATAGATTGGCCTGAAGGCCGAGAAGGTGTCTGACATATTCATCAGCGATGCCGTCGGTCGGCTCGAACGAATAGACCTGCTCCAGCGGACGGTAGCCGCTGAAAGACTTGGGCTGCGAAAACGGTGCGTCCTGACTGGAATCGAAATAGCAGTAGTCGCCGGGCGACATAATCACATCGTGCCCCATACTTGCCGCCGTGATTCCGCCCTGAGTGCCTCTCCAGGACATCACAGCCGCCCCTTCGGCCAGCCCTCCGTCCAGGATCTCGTCCCAGCCAATGGCGTGACGGCCTCTGGATTCAAGGAATCTCGTCACTCTGTTCACAAGATAGCTTTGCAGTTCATCGACATCCTTAAGATGCTCAGACTCCATCCTGTGACGGCAGTCCGGGCACTCCTTCCAGGCTCGCTTCGAGGCCTCGTCGCCGCCTATGTGAACATATTCATAAGGAAACAGTTCCAAAACTTCATCCAAGATTGTCTCGAACATCTCGAAGGTCTTGTCCTTGCCGGGGCAAAGGTCACCGAAGATTCTGCGCTCCTTACCATCAGGACTAAGGCAGGCAAGCTCAGGATATGCGGCCAGAACCTCACCTGAATGACCTGGAAGCTCGATTTCCGGAATTATGTTGATGTGCCTCGCGGCGGCATATTCAACTATCTCTTTGACATCGGCCTTAGTCAGGTAGCCTCCGGAAGCCATAGGAGAGCCTTCCTCTGAATATTGCCGTCCAAGCTCCCTCCATTCCTCGAAGTTTCGTCCGACCCTCCAGGCCGCCTTGCGTGTCAACTCAGGGCAGGCGTCAATCTGGATTCTCCAACCCGCGTCATCGGTAAGGTGCAGGTGCAGGGTGCTCATCTTGACCATCGACATAGCGTCCAACTGTTTCAGGATGAAATCCTTGTCGCGGAAGTTTCTGGAGATGTCCAGCATCAGCCCCCTATGGCGGAACCGAGGATAGTCCAGAATGCCGCAGACTGTAAGCGTGGAATCAGAGTCCAGCATCATATTCAAACTTGTCCTGGCACGGAACACACCGGTCTCGGTCAAGGCATAGATGTCAATCCCCCTTCTGCTGACCACCAGCTTATAAGCCTCGTCACGGGCGAAATCGGCCAATCTCAGAGCGTTGATTTCTTTCAGAAAACGCTTGTCACCAAGATGGATACGCACATCACTCCCATCCGCCTTGGGTGAATACTCCTCCTTGAGAATCTCGTACTTGACCGGAGCCGGGATGATGTCGCCGGGACCGGAAGCGGCGAACGCCGACGGCAATGCGGCCATCAGCGTCAGCACTATCATAGATGTCTTTTTCATAAGCAGGTTAACGATGAATGGCACTACTTGTCAATCAAGACACTCTTGATCTTCTTGAATATGTCCGTGTTGTCCATCACACCTCCGAACTTCCAGGACAAAGCCCCGTAGGAGTAAAGAAGAACCGGAGACGCAGTGTGGCTTGTAGTGGAATATTTCATATCAAGCCCGCTCTCCCCTTTCGTAAAATCCTTGCTGCCAGGGACCAAGGTGATTCCACCAGTCTCGTGGTCAGCCGTGACGACCACAAGGGTTCCCTTGTGGGTGTCAGCGTAGTCAAAGGCTGAGTTGACCAGTTTGTCGAACTCTTCCATCCACCAAAGCACTTCGTCAGAGTTGTTGGCGTGCGCCGCGTGGTCGATGTGGGATCCTTCGATCATCGCGAAAAAGCCTTTCTTGTTTTTCTCCAGAATCTCAAAAGTATGTCCGGCAAGATCAGCCAGAAGATCCGAGTTTATCTCAGCCTCATCCAGCTGATTGCCCTCGTCAAGAAGTCCGAGCACCGGAGTTGTCCAAGTGGAATAGAATTGTTCCGGTGTCTCGACATATGAGAAACCGCTGCCGACAGCCTTGTCAATCAAGTTCTCGCTTGTGTATTTCTTGTCCGTGAAATACTTTCTGCCGCCCCCCAGAATAACATCCGGTCTGAAAGCGATCAGATCCTCACTAATCTGTCCCCTTTCCTTACGATTGCTGACGTGGGCATAAAATCCGCCCGGAGTCGCGTCCTGAACGTAAGACGTGACAACTATTCCGGTGGAAAGCCCCTTGTCCTTTGCAAGTTTCGCTATGCTGGACGGCTTGGTGCTGTCAGGGAGCATACCAAGCATACTGTTGTTGGTCTTGTGGCCAGTGGCGATCGCCGTCGCCGCGGCGGCGGAATCCGTAGTCTTGCTGTTAGCTGAATATGTCTTCACCACAGCGGCGTACTGAGCCCTGTCAAAGCAGGTCGGGCCATAGTTCTGATTGACCATCCACGAGGCCGTGGCTCCAAGCCCCATTCCGTCCCCGATTATCAAAATCACGTTCTTAACCTTTTCATTCTTAGGAGCCTTGTCCTTAGCCCCCGCCGGAGCGGCCATCAGGACCGCAAGCAGAATAAAAGCGATTGTCTTTCTCATCTTCATTATTGATTATGTGTTTTATGCGAGCAGAAGAAACACGCAAGGACGTTTCCCAATCGAAAATCTCGTCTTCTGCCATTCCTTTACGGTCTTCGTCAGGATGGTCTCGTCAGGAAGCGTGATGTCCGCGGCGACGCAAAGGCGTGTCTTAGGCTGAAGAGCAGCCAGCAGGTCAGCCATCATCGAGTCGTTGCGGTACGGTGTCTCTATGAATATCTCAGTCTGATTCAGTTGCGAGGATCTTCTCTCAATCTCACGGATAGCCTTGCGGCGTTCGTCCGTCTTGGCCGGCAGGTAGCCGCAGAACGCGAAACTCTGGCCGTTCAACCCTGATCCCATCAGCGCGAGCATCAGTGACGACGGGCCTACCATCGGCACGACCTGTATTCCGTGAATATGACAGAGCGCGACCAGCTGAGCCCCGGGGTCGGCCACCGCCGGAAGTCCGGCCTCTGAAATCAGCCCGACATCCGTAGGGGTTCCGTCAGGATCGGAGAACATCGTCAGAAGGGCCTCAACCGCCGTCGGTTTAGTGTGTTCATTCAATTCACGGAGTTCAAGTTCCGCTATATGGCCTTTCAGCCCAGCCGCTGACAGATAGCGGCGCACCGTACGGGCCTCCTCGACCACATATTTCCGAATATTCCGCAACCGCTCCAGCACAGGAGACGGAATGACCTCCGAAGGATCATATTCCCCCAAAGGCGACGGAATCAAATAAAGTTTTCCTTTTGCCATAGGTTACAAAGTTACTAATTCATTTTGAATATCACCGCAGGGGATTTGTGTCCAATCTGTCATATTTCAAGGATTTTTGTCTAACTTCGCAGATGAATATATTCGAATATGAGTTACGACGGAATAATAGAACTTGAGGGTATGGAGTTCCACGCCTACCACGGGTGCCTGGAGAAAGAGCGCCGGGATGGCAATACATTTATTGTGGATTTCTATGCTGAGACAGAGCTGAAGAAGGCCGTGAAGTCGGATGACCTGAAAGACACTATTGACTACGGAAGGGTCTATGACATCGTGGCGGAGCAGATGGCCGTACCTTCAAACCTGCTGGAGAATGTGGCCGGGAGAATTGTGGACGCCATCCGCAAGGAGTTCAAGGACATATTATATTGTAAAGTAAGAGTCTCGAAGAAGAATCCTCCGGTGAGCGGGGCTTGCGCTTGGTCCAGGGTGACGGTGATGTACGGTGAGCCAATATGGAAATTTTAGGATGACGATAGCGTTTCTGACACTCGGCTGCAAGCTGAACTACGCCGAGACTTCGACTTACGAGAGGGGGTTCGTGGCGAACGGTCTCACGGTCGTGCCGTGGGAGGACAAGGCGGATGTCTATCTCATCAACACTTGTTCGGTCACGGAGAGGGCGGAGAAGAAGTGCCGGAATGTGATCCGCAAGATGCACCGCACTTCGCCCGAGGCAAAGATCATCGTGACCGGCTGCTATGCCGAACTTCGCCGGGACGATATTCAGGCCATAGAAGGTGTCTCGCTTGTGTTCGGCGCCAAGGAGAAGTCACGGGTGGTTCCCGAGACGATGGAGCTTCTTCACGTGGGGAATGCCGCCAGTGATGGCACAGCCAGCCCCTTCGCGCTTCGCGCTTCGTCCCGTCCCGCCTACGGCGGTCCACCCGTTCACGAGGCCACGGGCGGCCACGGGGCTGGCAATGCCATCACTGGCGACTCGCTGACCTCGGCCAAGGCACCATCATATTCAGCCTCTAAGCCATCTTATTCGGTCACCGAACCTTCATCTTCGGTCGCTGAGCCTTCATCTTCGGTCGCTGAGCCTGTCGAAGCGACTGCTTCTGATTCAATCACGGCCCTTCGACAAGCTCAGGGACCGAAAGGTAACATTCTGGAACGGGGACCGGAAAGTGACATTCATACACAAGAAAAGCCGATGAGCGCGGCGGAGTACAAAGAGATCTCGAAGGAGACGATGGCGGCGTTCTCGTCGGAGGAAAGGACACGGTCGTTCCTCAAGGTGCAGGACGGATGCAATAACTTCTGCGCCTATTGCACGGTGCCTTACGCAAGGGGCAATTCCAGGAATATACCGATTTCGGAGGTGCTGGAGCAGGCGCGGAAGATAGCGGAATCCGGGATCAAGGAAATCGTCATCACGGGAGTAAACACCGGAGACTTCGGCAGGACGACAGGCGAAAGTTTCCTCGATCTGCTGAAACGTCTCAACGATGTCGAAGGAATCGAGCGCTACCGGATCTCATCCATCGAGCCGAACCTCATCACCG
>CAVKYA010000192.1:0-5432 GCA_963660255.1 Bacteroidaceae bacterium
CTCATTGACCGAATGTCTGGGAAGGTCAAACAACGTTACCTCTCTATGTGGAACGGATATGTAAACAACCCGGCTTCGCCATCGTATAACAAAGAGCTTGCAAATGCATTGGGGGGAAGGGTATCTTTATCGCCACACCAGTGGCCATTGTGATATGAAGAGTCTGAACAGTCTCTTTACACTGCTTTCTCCTAAAGCGATAATTCCTATTCATACGGATGCTCCCAAAGCATTCGCCAAATTATTTAATAACGAATGGACGATAGACCTTCTACAAGACGGTGAGCCGTTTACGCTACACTCTTAATCGTTTTCTGTCATAACGTATGTCAAATAACTAAAACTGAATTTCTGTAAACATATTCACCAAATTCCCATAGGTTATGAAAATGTCGTAGAAATACAGCATAATATTTCCAAAAAGCATTATATTTGCATTGTTTTAGAAATATATCGCCGTGGCAAGTTATTTAGAGTTTAGGGAAAAGTTATTGCCTGAAGGATGCTTCTCCATTCATCAGGCAAGAGCATTCTTTCCTTCATTCGACAGGAATAACCTTACCAGATGGTCACATAAAGGCTTGTTGATAAAGTTACGGCAGGGATGGTACGCTTTTCCGGAGCTGTTGCAGCGGCCTGATTTCGCACGGTACGTGGCCTGCCGCATCTATCGTCCGTCTTACATCAGCCTTCACACGGCATTGAGTATATATGGAATGATTCCTGAGGCGGTCACTAGTATCACGTCAGTCTCGACATTGAAAACAGCACGGTTTGAAAACAAGTTCGGGCAGTATTCCTACCAGAATGTCAAACCAGAACTATTCTTTGGATATAAGCCGGTGCCGCTTCCAGTCAACACGGCCATTATTAACGCTCCCAAGCAGACTTGGCTGTTGGCAGAACCAGAAAAAGCACTGTTGGATCTGCTTTACCTCTATCCGTTTTACAACAACGACACTGAATTGGAGCAGCTCCGTCTGGACGAAGCCTATATGACTGAAGAGTTAAACATTGAAAGACTCAAAGAGTACCAACAGAGGATCAACAACAAGACTTTGGACAGCAGAGTCAAGAAACTATTAAGAATATACGATTTATGATAGACCTGAATTACATAAACAGCTATTTCCCGTCTCAGATAGCATCAAACGCCGCCTTTCAGAAGCATATTCTAAAAGAATATATTCAACTGATGGTGCTTGACCACCTTGCCACCACGCCATACATCAGCAAACTAGCATTCATCGGTGGCACAAACCTTCGGCTCATCAAAGGGATAGACAGGTTCTCGGAAGATCTCGACTTCGACTGCAAGGATCTCACGGAGCAGGAATTTGTTGAAATGACTGATGGCGTGCTCGCATTTTTGAAGCGCAGTGGCCTGACTGTGGAGGCACGAGACAAGGCCAATGAGAAGCTAACCGCTTTCAGGAGGAACATATTCTTTCCGGAATTTCTCTTTGAACTTGGATTGACAGGCCATAGAGAGGAACGTTTCCTGCTGAAGATTGAGGCGCAGAACCAGGGAGTCCCTTACCCGATAGAAATGCGGCACGTTCAGCGCTGTGGTTTTTTCTTCTCGTTGCCGGTTCCTCCTGATTCCGTATTGCTCAGTATGAAGATCGCCGCCTTGCTTGCACGGGCGAAAGGGCGTGACTTCTATGACTGTATGTTTTTGATGCAACAAACCAAGCCTTCGTACGAGTTCCTTAAGGAAAGAGCTGGAATATCAAACACCGAGGATTTGAAAAAAGCCATTACAGACAAATTGGCCACGGTTGACCTGAATGTTAAAAAGCGTGATTTCGAGCACCTATTGTTCAACACGAATTCTGCTGACAGAATACTCCTTTTCCCTGAGTTTGTAAAAGGTAATTTGTGAACAAAGGTCACATTTTACCTAAAACCACCACCGTCATATCATCCGCATCCAGAACTCCCTGCGCGATGAGGGCTTTGACGCGGCCTTTGAATGTTGACACTTTCTCTGCGGCTTTCAGCAACGGCTCCAGAACATCCGCCTGAAAATCAAACCTGATCGCCTCGGCCGTTCGCAGAAGGGCCGAATTGCCGGACCGCCTCAACGCTTCCTCAGCCAGTTCCTCACCAAACTTCCTGCAGTTCGCAAGCTCGTACATCATAAGCACATAATGCGACAACGCATCACTCGCGACGAACACCACGGAATCATCATCCAAATGAAACGACCCGCAACGAAAACCTTCCTCCACCAACGGGTCCTTGCAACTCACAAGCATCGGAGGCCTGCTGAAATCCGCCAGTCTCGTGAAACTGTGCTCAAGCGAGCCGTTCCTGCGGTTATAATGGAAAACCACACTGTCCCCGTAAGCCACCCAACGGCACTCGCTGTCAGACACCCTCCAAGCGGCAGCGACAGTAGCACACGAACCCTCATTGTAGAACTTATTCAGGAATATTCCATCTCCCGCCTTCGCGACAGCTTCATATTCATTGTAGAATGCCTCCCAAATGCCATCAATCCACTTGTCAAATTCAGCGAAAGAAGTGATTATCCGCTTTTTAGGAATATGCCGAATCAAGTATCCCGACCACTCTTTCGCGAACAGACCGCACCCGCCCGCACCATCCGACACAGCGATCATATTGTCCGACTTGCAGAACGAGTCCTCATTGGGAATATTATCGTTCAACTTCGGTATGCTGACACCGTAACTCATAACTGATTTGCAAGTGTGCTTGACAACGTTCCGATCTTCATCATCTTCACCAGACGCTCCATCCCGGCATTGACTCCCATAGCCCTGTAACGGATGTCCGCCTGACGGTCTCCGAATATGCCCCTGATCTGCTCGTTGTAATTCAGCGGCAGAAGGCTGGACATGTTGAACAACTTCTCGCCGTACCCATTGCCGTTCAACTCACCGACCGTGGCCGGGAAAACAACCGCCTCCGAACGCCCCGGAACTATGTGAATATTAAAGAGCAACACATTGCCGTCATTGGTGAACATCGACTTCAGTTGATTAGCAAGCTGAAGCATCTCATCATCCGTCACACCATTATATTCACCGTCCGTGATGTTGATTATGGTAGGAGGATAACAGTCCTTGTCGTGGTGTTCCTTCATCCAAGCGTCAAGCAGTCCCTCGGCACGCCTCAACGCCTTGTCCATCCGCGTCCAGTTACCATCGTGCCGCGCTGTCATCCATTGCTTCCTTTCAACCTCTTTAACAGTAAGTCCCTTTCTGGTTCTGACCTCCTCCTTGACCATAATCTTTAGATAAGGATTGTCACGAATCTCCTCCGGGCTGACGAAATCCCGCCCCTCCAAGGCTCCGTTCCAGGCGCTATAAGCCTCTGTGCCGTAGCCAATCACAGCGATGTCAAAATAATGCCCGGTCTCGTTATTTTTGACGCAGCGCTCCACAAGTTCGTTGATCTGCGAATTAACTATCCTCGCCACCGCCTCCGACAAAGTCATATCTTCACCGTTGAAAGTAGTAAGCCGCTTCATCGAAACGCTCTGGTCCACAAGGAATATAAACGCGGTGGGATGCTCGCGGTCAACTCTCGCCGTGTAGGCGTTCTTGCTCTGAAGCATCTGTGGCTGGCTTGGAATAGGGATTCCGAAATTGCCGATGTTGCGTATATATTTCAGCGGAATGAAATTCTTTACCAGAACCTCCGCCTGATAGAACGGCTGCTCGTCAACGTCAAGGTCGAAATGTTTGCGGACCTTTACCGTCTTGAAATGAATATTCCTAAAATCATCCAGTCCTCCGCCGACCTGCGCACCGTTGCGTGTGGCATTGCGGTCAGAATACTTTGAGTTCTCATCATAAATCACTTCCGGATCAATTTCGAGAATCACAGGGTTGGTGATTCTGTTCTCGTTCATCGCCACATACATCATCGGATGCTGCTCGGTGAAGCTTACGCGGACATAATGCTCAAGCCCATCCCGCTCGTCCAGCGACCACGATGTCGAACCCGGCCCGCCACCACCAGGTTTCGGGATGGTTATCCCCTTCTCCTCACAATCCTTCCACGAATATAATCCCCCGTTCTTGATGATGCTCTCAAGGTTGTCCCTGTCAGTAAAATGATAGAGTTTTGTTATCCTGTTCTGTGAAAGAATCTCCTCGAATTCTTTCCAGTTATTTCTTTTGCCCATATATTATTGTCTTTTAATGTTTTCAAAATAGTTTCAGGTCTTCCGAAGCCTCCACGATCTTTTCCCCATACGGGTATATTCCTTCGGCAAAGGCTTTGACCAGAAAAGCGTGTGACAGCGGCTTCTTCGGATCGTCCACATCGCAGTTGGTCTCGTAGTCCAGCAGCACGATCGTTTTGGTCTTGCTAGCCTCCCTAAGCCTTTCGATAATCCGCTGCACCTTGTTCTCCAGCACCCATTTATATGTCGGCAGATAGATCTGCTTACGCGCATCGATATAGCCCAGCAACTCCTTCCCGTACACTCCCTTCCTATGCCCCAACGGCCTTCCGAACCGCCGGACAGTCCGCTTGAGATTCTTCATCGTGTCGTTGAGAAACAAAGACGTGTCCACATCCGCCCCCTCAAACACCTTCAGCCCCTGCCAGACCGCCTCCACACAAGTAGCCGTGAACCCCTCGCTGAACGGCACAGGAATCCCCCCGTGCGGATAGAACGGGCTAAGTTTCACCAAATCATCCCCCGCGTGACTGGTCACATCCGCGATCACCGCCCCCGGATACATCCGCAGGATCGTCTCGGGTTTCTTACGTTTTGATTCGATAACTATCATACTCAATGCTCTTTACCATACTTATCAGTCCACACCTCATTTCAGACTACTTTTCCCCTTCAAATCCAAGCCTCCATATACCATTATTATCCTTGCCTTCACGCTTAATCAAGCCCATTCCCCTCATAACAGAAATGTCTCGTTCTACAGTACGCTGACTCACCGACAAAGTCTCCGACATTTTTTTGGCGGTCATTGACGGAGACTTCCTGACAAGATCAATTATTTTCCACTGACGCTCAGTGAGTTTGGTCTCCGACACGTCACCGACAAAGTCTCCGACATTTACAGAATCAACAGAGGCATAGATAGTGGTTTGGAATTGTGCTGGGGAAGAGTTAAACTTGGGCTTCAGATCGTCCTTGTATCCTTCCAAAGCCATTGTCTCATTACAGATTCTAGTCAGACCGCTACCTCGCTTCTCCATATAGTCAAGCTGAGCCATAACATTGGCAAGTATAGGGTTACGTCTCTCAGACGAAACATCAGCAATGTCAAGATTCTGAATCAGCAACCCGTTATACATACCGCCTGGTGAGGTTACCACAAGACGGTCATCATATATGTCGAGGTGTACTTCTCCACCCATTACAGTATAATCTCTGTGGATAAAATGATTCACCATTGCCTCAAGCACAGCACGTTCTGCGTACTCTGGCT
>CAVKYA010000193.1:0-5416 GCA_963660255.1 Bacteroidaceae bacterium
ACGTGGATGGGAAGAAGTTGAATTATCTGTCGGACTCTCTGATTATTGTTTATTCACCGGACTCTGTGAGACTAAGTGGTTCCGGGAAGAATAATCCAAAGACCGTGACAATTTATGGATCCGAGTCAGACTCGTCGTTTAAGTACTCCCGCAAGGATGAATATATTCCTGGCGAGACAAAGGTTGTCTTTAATGGGAGCAGGAGACGGAAGACTGGTTCAGACACGCAGCGGTTTGACTTCAGTGTCCCTTTCTACCGCAAGTTGAAGCAAGAGCCTGTTGACTGGGACAAAATGCTGAATCCCGGCAATTTCGGTTTCGCGTTGATTTCAACTGATTCGGACGTTCTGAAATTCAAGAGTCAGCGGTCCTATGAGATATTCTTGGATCTCAATACCTGTGATTTCCGCTCGGCTTCCGGTCGCCATCTATTTTCCTATGGTGTCGGTCTCTGTTGGAAGAACTTCTCTATGACTAAGGGAATGATGTATAAGGATGATGAAGGTGTCATTCACCATAACGTTGGCTGGCCAGAACATTCTGATCCTAAAGTCTCCAAACTCAGGGTGTTCAGTGTCACTTTCCCTATCATGTACAGTTGTAACATCGCCTCCGGTTTCGGATTTACTCTTGGCCCTGTCGTGAACCTTAACGCTTACAGTTCAATCGTGAACAAGTACAGGCTGAACGATGAGAAACAAAAAGACAAATTTAAGAGGGCGCACTGCAATCTCGCCACTGTCGATGTGATGTTCCAGCTTAATTTCAGGGATGTGGGCATCTATGCGAAATATTCTCCGATGAATATCATGGACACCGATTACTGGCCGGAATTCAAGCACTGGGCCATCGGCCTGACGGTCAATCTTTAGTGTGACCAAATATTCATAGAACAAGCCCCCGAGAGTGCTGTCGTACTTTCGGGGGCTTACTGTAAGTATCTATTTATCTTAGCGTTCGATGGTCGCCTCGCGGTCCGGTCCGAGGGAGATTATGCTGATCGGCACTCCGAGATAGTCTTCCATGAACTTGATGTAGTTCTTGAATTCCTGTGGGAGTTCGCTTTCCTTGCGGATGCCCGTAAGGTCTTTCTTCCAGCCAGGGAACTCGGTGTAAACCGGTTCTATCTCAGCGGCGATGTCGAACGGAACCTGATCGGTCTCTTTGCCGTCCACCTTGTAGGATGTGCAGACCTTGATCATCTCGAAATCGTCCAGACAGTCGGATTTCATCATGATGAGGTCGGTGATTCCGTCGATCATCACGGTGTATTTCAAAGCCACGAGGTCCAGCCATCCGCAGCGGCGAGGACGGCCGGTGACAGCTCCGAACTCGTGTCCGACCTGGCGGATTTTCTCACCAGTCTCATCGAAAAGTTCAGTCGGGAACGGACCGCTGCCCACACGGGTGCAGTAGGCCTTGAATATTCCATAGACGTGTCCGATCTTTGACGGGGCCACTCCAAGTCCGGTGCAGACTCCGCCGACCGTTGTCGAGGACGATGTCACGAACGGGTAGGAACCGTAGTCGATGTCGAGCATCGAGCCCTGGGCACCTTCGGCGAGCATCGGCTTGTTTTCCAACCACTTATTGACGAAATACTCGCAGTCGATCAGGTTGAATCCCTTCAGGAACTCAATCGCGCTCATCCACTCCGCCTCGTCCTTGTCGGGATCGCACTCGAAATGCAGGTCGGAGAGCAACTGAATATGTCTGGCCTTTAGCTTCTCGAATCTTTCTTTGAAATCAGGGGCGAGGATGTCACCGACCCGCAGGCCGTGTCTGCTGATCTTGTCGGTGTAGGTCGGTCCGATGCCCTTGAGAGTGGAACCGATCTTGCCCTTTCCGGCAGCAGCCTCATAGGCCGCGTCCAAAAGACGGTGGGTAGGAAGGATCAGGTTGGCTTTCTTGGAGATGAACAGTTTCTCTTTCGGGTTGATGTTCATTTTCTCCACATTCGCGCATTCCTCACGCAAAGTGATCGGATCCAGAACGACACCGCTTCCGATGATGTTGGTGGAGCCCTCCCGGAATATTCCTGAAGGGATGCTGCGGACCACGAAGTTCTTACCGTCGAAATGCAGGGAGTGTCCTGCGTTCGGGCCGCCCTGGAATCTCGCCACGGCCGGATAACGGCCTGCAAGCACATCCACAATCTTACCTTTTCCTTCGTCTCCCCACTGGAGACCAAGGACTACGTCAAGTTTTGAACTCATATCTGATAATATTCGTTTTGTATATTCCTTTAAAAACAGTTCTGGCCTTCATCTCAAGCACTCTTGTATAAAAGACTTGCACAAGACCAATCGGAAGGCTAGAACGGAAGGTCATCCTGCGGCATATCAGCCGCCGCCACCTCGATCGGATTCACCGGAGCCTGCTGCTGTGGCTGCTGAACCGGTCCCTGAGCTTGTCGAAGGGCCGCTTGTTGCTGATAACTCGGCTGCTGCACCGGTTGGTAGCCACCCTGCTGGTACTGAGGCTGAGCGTATGCCGGACCTTGTGCCGCATTACCTACCGATCCTTGAGGAGCATTACCCGCCGGTCCCTGAGCCTGTCGAAAGGCCGGCTGCCCATATCCCTGTTGCCCCTGAGGCTGGTATTGGGCCTGTCCATACCCCTGTCCTCCGTCCTGTGCCCCAGGATTGTCCGATTTCCTTCCCAGAAGCTGCAGATTGTCCACCGTGATTTCCGTTGTGTACCTTTTGTTCCCTGTCTGGTCGGTCCATGACCTAGTCCTCAGCTTGCCCTCGATGTAAACCTGAGTGCCTTTGCGGATATATTTCTCCGCCACATCAGCCGAATTCCTCCAGGCCATGATGTTGTGCCATTCCGTGTTCTCTCGAAGTTCTCCATTGCGGTCACGATAGCGTTCAGTCGTCGCGAGGGTGAACGTCGCCACCTTCGTGCTTCCTGAATTAGGGTTGTTGTTTCCATCAAGGTAACGTACTTCCGGGTCTTTTCCAACGTTACCGATCAGCATTACTTTGTTCAGTGACATACTCTTAATATGTTTAGTTATGTTAAGTTAACCGTCAGGGCCGGTTTCCGACCCAAAACACTGCAAGTTAGTCAAAATATTCCGTATTCCCATAATAAAAGGAATATGTGGAGGTTAACTTGTTTATATTCAAGAAAATAATTATCCCTCCTCTCTGTTTGGCCAATAAGAAGGAGGAACCGTTTTTGTGTTGATATTCAATGACCTGTCTTCCACGGAGCATTTTAGAAGTTCAGCGCCAATCCGACTCCGGAGCGGGTCGGGCCGACGGTCAGCGAGGCACTGTAGCCGAGATTACGGCGGCCGTAGTTGTGGTTGTAGTCGTCCGCGATCTCGTTGAGGGCCTTATCGGCTTTGATCCAAAGAGGAATCCCGAAACCAAGGCAGGCTGCACCGGCGGCGTAGCCGAGTACATATCCTACGACACTTGCTGAGTCAGAACTTTCATCCATTATATTGTTCTTTTTGCTCTCAAATGTTAGACCGGATGTAGAGGCGATCACCGCAAACACTCCCGCTCCGGTAAGCATCATTCCCCAAGTGTACTGATTCGTTGCTTTTCTGTACTTCTCTCCGTAAAGCGAATAACCTATGTAATCGGTAAGTTCCTGCCTGCGAAGCCTCCGGTCGTGCATATAATAGTGCCCCCAGCGGTAGTCAAGACTCCCGTCATCATAACCGTCCATATACCCGTTGACATAAGGCCCGGTCGCAAGTCTTCTTCCATCGGAGAACACCTGTCTCGTACCGTTCTCGAAATCAATGCTTTCGATTCGTGAGGTCGAGAGCCTGTAGTCCGGCCCGTCAAGATTGTTGAAAAGCTTGTAGAGAATGTCAACCTCCCCGATCTCAATGACTTTCGCCTCAATGACACGGTGGGAGTCCAGCAGATGAATCCTGTCCTGATCTGAAAGACCGCAGCAGACGATAGCAAGTGCCACGGTAAGAATGGTCTTGAGTTTCATAGTAATGGCTTTTTCCACAACTCATCCCGCAACAAATATGCCGATTACTGTCGATTAATATTCACACCACAAAACTATCTGTCGCATATATACTTTATATCTGCCATCCAAACTTTTCTTTTCTGTGAATATGAATGTGAATATGATTTGCAGAAAGCCCTGCTGTTTGCTAACTTCGCATCAATCTTTTTGTTTGAAATGTTCTTTTGGGAAAAGGATGTTCAAACAAATTAAACAACTTTAAAAATAGGAATATGGCGAAATATGGTCTCATAGGTGATCCGATCAAGGGATCCGGAAGCCCGGCGCTGTTCGAGGCGGCGTACAAAGGAGTGAAGGACGGGGAATATTCATACGACCTTATCGAAGGTGCTGACTTTGAGGCTTCCTTCCAAAGATTTGTTGATGAATATGCCGCCGTCAATGTCACCGCTCCATTCAAGGAGCTGGCATATTCAAAGGTTTTGGAGATGGCACGCAAAGGCGAGGGGGCGGTTTCCGGACCTGCGGCGCGCATTGGTGCGACAAACCTTTTGGTTAAGGGCTCTAATGGCATCGAGGCGTACAACTCGGATTTCACCGGAATCGTGACGGCTGTCGTGGAGGCATATTTTCCGGGCATTGTGGAGGAATTCATCGGTAACTTCGGGGATAAGTTCTTCGTGAAGATGCACCAGTTTTTCCTGATGACCCTGAGCCGCACATTCAACCGTCAGCCTCAGGCGCTTGTAGTCGGTTGCGGGGGAGCTGGAAGGGCTGCCGCTGTGGCTGCCGCCGAACTTGGATTCGCCACCATCCTGATGAACCGCACTCCCGAAAAGGCTCAGGCGATCGCCGATTCTATGCAGGAATATGGTTTCCTGCCGGATCCGATCTCCGATTTCAAGGAGGCCGTCAAGGAATGTGATCTGGTGATTTACACTTTGCCGATGGCTCTTCCGGAGATCGCCGAGTTTACCGCCGATGACTTTGCCGGAGAGGATTCCGGTCAAAGAAAGGTCATCTTTGAGGCGAACTACAAGACTCCGTCCTTCGACGATGAGGCCCGGATGAAACTCACCTCCGCCGATTGCACCTACATCTCCGGCCGCCGATGGCTTCTCTATCAAGCCCTTACCGGCTACTCCATAATGACCGGCCTCCAGCCCGACCTCAAGGCTATGTCCGAGGTTGTCTTCTAGGACTGTCCGTTTGTGCACCGAATTTGTTAAGACGGTCGCTGAGCCTATCGAAGCGACTGTAATAAGTAATCGTGTATGGCGACAGTGGAAAAGGCAAATGGCAAATTTTGCACGGTGAACCAAAATTTGCCATTTGATTTTTCCACTGTCGATCGTTAAGTTTCGCTGACCTGCCTGCTCTGGAATCTCTCTTTATTTGTGTTCCAGATCGTTGAGGTGAATTTCCAGTGCCTTGGTGGAGATGACCAGTTCACGGATTGAGAGTCCGA
>CAVKYA010000194.1:0-5381 GCA_963660255.1 Bacteroidaceae bacterium
ATATTCTTATAAAAGTGCTATTTTTGTAAGATAAAGCCCGAATAATAGGAATATGAACGGAAAAAGGCTGATAATGGTGATTCTAGCCGGGATGCTTGTGGCGTCCGGGTTGGGATATTCACAGAACAACAAGATCGCTAAGACGGCTGACAGTGAATTGATTGACGCTGTCGCCGCTTTGGACAACAAACAGTATAAGGAAGCGAAGGAGAAGTTGGAGAGGATCACCGGGACGGCTCCGGAGAACGACGCGGCATTCTATTATCTTGGAATGTGCCGGCTCTACCTCAACGACATTGACGGCGCGAAAGCCGCCTTCAAGAAGGCCTCGGAAATTGATCCTTCAAACTTTTGGTACAAGGAAAGACTCGCGCGGGCATATTCAATGACGGGAGAGGACGATCTGACCATCGCGACATACGAGGAGCTGTTGAAGGATTTCCCTAAGAAGAACGACATCTATTTCACGCTGGTCAACCTCTACCTCAAGCAGAATCAGTACGACAAGGCTCTGTCGGCGATGGACCAGATTGAGAACGTGTTCGGAAAAAGCGAGAACGTGACCGCCACAAGGTACGACATCCTGCTCCGGCAGAACAAGCCGGAAGAGGCTCTGAAAACCCTGGAGGACTACAACAAGGAATTTTCCTCGCCGTATGTCCTGACCAAACTTGGCGACCATTCGATGGCTGAATATAAAGACACGGCGGCCCTTGCATATTACCACGAGGCTCTTGACCTCCAAAGCGGATATATGCCGGCCCTGCTCGGGGAATCCGAGGTGTACCGCATCCGCAGGAACTTCCCGGAATTTTTCAAGACGGTGAACCAGTTCATCGCCGGGGAGGATACCGACGTGCAGACCAAGACGCAGTATCTGGATATGCTCGTAAGGCGTTCCGATCCTCGGTTCGTCCAGAATGTCAAGCCGCAGATTGACACGCTGTACGAGAACCTGCTGCTGTGCCACCCGACGGACAGCGCGGCGCTTACTGCGGCCGGACTGTACTGGTACTCAACGGAAAGGGTGGATAAGGCCAAAGAACTGCTGCACAAGAATATGATCCTGTACCCTGAGAGCCTTGGAGCCACCGGCGCGTACGTCCAGCTTCTCGGACTTCAGAAAGACTGGGACGCCTTGGACGCGGCCTGCGACAGCGCCTTGGTGAGATTTCCTAAGGAGACCTCGTTTCTGGATATGAAGAACGTTTCCTGCTACAACAGGAAGGATTGGCAGGGAATCATCGACAACAACAAGAGAATCATAGAGATGGCGCAGGGAGACACCTCGGTGACGATTCCGGCGCTGTCCTCCATCGGGGATATGTACCACGAGCTCGGGAATGAGAAAGAGGCTTTCAAGGTCTATACTCAGGTTCTGAAGATCAATCCTGACTACGCTCCGGCGCTGAACAACTACGCCTACTATCTTGCGCTCAAGGGCAGCAAGCTGAAAAAAGCTTGTGCGATGAGCAAGAAGACCATCGATAAAGAGCCGGACAACCCGACGTATCTGGACACATACGGCTGGATCCTTCACCTACTTGGAAGAGATCAAGAGGCTAAGACCCAGTTCAAGCACGCGATGCTTTACGGAGCCAAGGAGAGTGTGACCAGTCTGGAGCATTACGCTGTCGTGCTGGACGCTCTTGGAGAGACCGACCTTGCCAAGGTTTACAGGACATTGGCTGAAAACAGGAAAGCGGAGGGCAAGGAATAATGGGAAGACGGACCGGAATATTCATTGTCGCTGTCATCGCCGCGCTGGCCTGGCATATTCCGGCATATTCACAGAATACCAAGGCACAGGAGGCGCGCAGGGCACGGCTTCAGAAGGAAATAGCCATTCTGGACGAGCAGATCAGGGCAAATTCCGCAAAAAGCGCCAATGCGATGAGCCGCCTCACGCTCATCAGCGGCAAGGTTGACTCCAGAAAGCGGCTCATTGACGAAAGCGACAGGGAGATCTCTGAATATTCCGACTCGATCGCAAGAAAGGAGAAGGAAATCCGGATCATCAAGGCAAGGTTGGACACCTTGTCCGCACATTATGCGAGACTCGTGAGGGGGGCATACATCAACCGAAGTCCGAAGGTTTGGTATATGTACATTCTGGCCAGCGACAACATCGGACAGGCTTTCAGGAGATATGGCTACCTGAGGGATCTTTCACGGCAGATGAACGTGCAGGCTTCGAAGATCATCGACATTCGTGAGGAACTTGAGAAAGAAAGCGCCGAACTGGCCGCTATGAAGAGTGGTGCCGAGGCGGTCAGGGCTCAAAGGGTTTCCGAGATGAACAAGCTTAAGGCCGAGGAGGACGAGGCCAGAGGCCTGGTTAACCAACTTAAGAAAAACAAGAAGAAATACCAGTCGGATTTATCCAAGAAACAGCGTGAGGTGGAGGCTCTCAACAGAGAGATCGAACGGATCATCCGCGCGGCCACCGAAGGATCTTCTGGCAAGTCCGGGAAGGGCGGTTCGCAGACGGTGACACGTAAGCCGATCGACTACACTCTCGCCAAGAAGTTCGAGGCGAACAAGGGTAAATTGCCGTGGCCGGCTGACGGTCCGGTCGTGGATCATTTCGGGCAGCGTTACCATCCGGTTTACACCAACCTCAAACTCCCGTTCAACAATGGGGTCACGATCGCGCTTCCGGCCGGAACGGAGATCAAGGCTGTGTTTGACGGTGTCGTGAAACAGATTGTGGTGATGCCGGGGTACAACAAGTGTGTGCTTGTGCAGCACGGCAACTATTTCTCGTTCTACTGCAAGCTGGGGACGGTCAGCGTCAAGGCCGGAGACAAGGTCAAGACCGGACAGGTTGTCGGGACGGTGGACACTATCGGCGGGGAGACGCAGTTGCATTTCCAGATCTGGTCCGGACGCACGCCGCAGAGTCCGGAGACTTGGCTGAGGCCATAAATTCATTAGATATGAAGCACGAGATCATCATACAAGACCTGCAGGACATCGACAGGGCCGCGGGTGAGTTCCTTCCGCAGACGAAGGGGCATAATATTCTTGCTTTCTACGCTCCTATGGGGGCTGGGAAGACTACATTCACCACGGCCATCTGCCGGAGGCTCGGGGTGCGGGAAGACGCTGTCAGTTCTCCGACGTTCGCTATTGTGAATGAATATCGCACCGGCTCCGGGGAACCGATGTATCATTTTGATTTCTACCGTATCACCAAAACCGCGGAGGCTTTGGACATCGGGTTCTACGACTATGTTGACAGCGGGTGCCTCTGCATTATGGAGTGGCCGGAGAACATCGAGGAGATTCTGCCGGAGGAGACGCTGCGGGTGCGCATTGCGGTCAATCCGGACGAGTCGCGGACGGTTTCTTGGGAGGACTAAAGATCGCTTTGAGTAAATCACTGTCTTAAAGCAATTTCGGGATTACTTTTGTAGGGGAGGGCCAGAAAAAAGGCAAAAGCCAAATTATGCACGGTGGACCAAAATTTGGCTTTTGATTTTTCTGGCCCTGAGGTATCTGATAATGTGAGTGCTTCGGCACCAAGTCGCTTCGGCAAGCTCAGCGACCACGACTTTTCGGTCGCTGAGCCTGTCGAAGCGAACTTTCTCTACTATCCGAAAGTCTCAAGGTTTAATCGGTCGAGGAAGCGGTAGGAGGCGGCTTCGCGGAGATATTCAGGCTTGATGTCACGGGACATCTCAAGGTCGGCGATGGTTCTGGCGACTTTGAGGATTCTTGAATATGCGCGGGCGGACAGGCCGAGGCGGCCGATCAGCAGCTCCATCACCTTGCGGCATTCGTCATTCAACTGGCAATGCTTCTCCAAGAGGCGGTTGTTCATCTCAGCGTTTGTGAATATTCCATCTTCGGCGAAACGCTGCTTCTGCAGAATCCGGGCTTTGAGGACACGCTGCGCCACAATCTCGCTGGACTCCCCTTTCTTCCGGCCGACCAGCTTCACCGTGTCAACGGGATGGAGCCATAATTGAATATCTATGCGGTCCATTACCGGACCGGACAGTTTGGACAGATAGTTCAGCCTTTGGCCTGGAGTGCAGCGGCAACGGTCTCCTTCCCCGTAATAGCCGCACGGGCAAGGGTTTGATGCGGCCACAAGCATAAAAGAGGCGGGATATTCAAGTTTTGAGCGTAACCTTGAGATTGTCACTTTCCGGTCTTCCATCGGACCACGAAGAGCCTCCAGAACAGATTTGGGCATCTGGCCATATTCATCGAGAAAGAGAATTCCGTTTTCGGCCAAGGTGACCTCCCCGGGACGGATATCCGCTCCGGCTCCGCCGCCGATGATCGCGGGGAGGGATGCGCTGTAGTGGGGAGCGCGGAAGGGGCGTGTGCGGATCAGGCCTATCTGCGAGCCTTTCATTCCGGCCACAGAATAGATCTTGCTCGTGACTATGGCCTCTTCGGTGGTCATCGGAGGAAGGATTCCGGCCATCGCCTTGGCAAGTGAGCTTTTGCCGCTGCCAGGAGGCCCTACCATTATAAGATTATGCCCGCCGGCAGCGGCTATCTCCACTCCCCTTTTCGCTCCCTCCTGACCGATTATCTCCGAGAAGTCCATCACGTCCTGACCTGATGGTTTTCGGATACGCTGAGCGTTTCTGGACAACTTTCTGTAAAGCCTTGTGTTCCAGACTAGGAGATCGCTGCAATCCTCATTCTCCTCAAGGATACGGATGACATCGGCCAAGGTCTCAACCCCGAATATCGAAAGGTCATTGCATTCGGTAGCCTCCAATGCGGAACGAAGCGGCAGGATGCATCCGGATATTCCCAGACCGGTCACCAGATCCGCGAACGGCAGGGCACCTTGGACTTCACGAACAGAACCATCCAAGCCAAGCTCGCCCATAATCAGATATTTGTCGAGACCGGGAAAATGCTTTTGCTCGGAGGCCGCAAGGATGCCGATGGCGATCGGGAGGTCATAGCCGCTGCCGTTCTTCCGCACATCGGCCGGAGCCAGATTAATCACTATCTTCTTGCCGGGAATCCGGAATCCCAACGACTGGAGGGCGGTGATTGTCCGCAGCAGGCTTTCCTTGACCGCCACATCGGCCAAGCCTACCAGATGGATTCCTATTCCTTGTGTGATGTCCACCTCCACGGTGACGGGGACAGCCTCGATGCCGACGCACTTTGCCCCAAGAATGTTTATCAACATAGTTTGAGTTCATTATGTACTCCGGCAAAGATGCGGCTTTAAAACGTAAATTTTCTTAAGAAACAGAAATTTCGTCATAAAAAACAGAAATATTTTTTCTTAGAAGCTGTTTTGATTTGTTTATTTGAAGGTTTGAGAGTGAAAAACTTCAGGTTCGACCGCTTCTTCCAAGGAAGATAGTGGTACTATCTGACTGAAGAAGCGGGAAGAA
>CAVKYA010000195.1:0-5364 GCA_963660255.1 Bacteroidaceae bacterium
CATCATAAGTCCATACACTGTTGTTCTCCACGTCAATGGAGGCCGAACCCTTCATGCCGTTCAGGAAGTCAATCTCTTGAAGATCAAGTCTGGCCTCTTCCGAATCCTGTGACACGAGCACACGGAAGAGTTTGTCATCGTCATCGGTCTCGCTGTTCCCGGGGACAGCGACCTTGAAGTCAAGGTTCGCGCGTCTAAGCTTGCCGGAATTGTTCTCAGAGACAGCGAACTTGACCTTCTTGCCGTCAAAGTCCACATCCGAGATCCAGTCCGCGCCTTCGGTCAGCCACGTGATTTCCGATGTCACATTCCGCAATGAATAATAAAGGTTGGTGGACACGGCTATGGAAGCCTTTCCGGCAGCCTTGTTGAAAGAAAGGGAGTCACATCCCCACGTCAGTTCAGGATCTGTGATGGTTCCTTTCTGATTGATGGCGATCGTGTCGGCATATTCACCTTTCGCCAAAGCGATCTTCAACCGTCTGGAGACACCATAGTTTGCGGCGTAGGCAAGAACCAGTTCCGAGTTGCCGGATCCGCTCACACGGTCAAGGGACGCCCACTCCACCGGTTCGGTGAACTTGGCTGTCCAAGCCCCGTCGGCATAGACGAGGATATGCGTGGAACCGGATGTCTCCTCCAGATCGAGAGCCCGGCTGTTCACCGCCAGAGGCAGATCCATCTCAAAGGTGTTGTTGCAGCCGGTGGCGGCGAAAGCCGCGGCCAGCAGGAAAAGCGTTATGGATTTAATTGATATTCTGCTCATACCATATTTCTATTATAGTCCATATTTCTTATACTCGTTGTTGTCGAGCGCGTTGCCTGAATAAACGACTTCCTTGTCAGGAATCGGATAGTATTCCCTGCAAGGTACGAGGTTGTCAAGAAGACTCTGATAGTCAGAATAGTCCGAGACCGCCTGATACCATATTCCCCAACGGACCAAGTCGAATTTTCTCTGGAACTCCCCGAAGAGCTCGCGGGCGCGCTCGTTGCGGATCTCGTCCTGGAGACGCGCGCTTGTGCGGTAGGTGTAGTCACCGAGTCCGGCACGGTTGCGTGTCTGGTTCAGATATTCCACAGCCGTCGCGTCATCGCCGAGCTCATTGTAGCACTCGGCCAGCATCAGCAAGGCATCCGCGAAACGGAACACCTTGTAGTTGTTGCCGTCAGCCGTGCCCTGCATGTTCGGGCACCAGAACTTAGGCCCCATCCAAGGACGGGTGTTGACACTGCTGAACGGATGCCCGTCATATTCCCAAGCCATGTTGAGGGATTTTCTCTTGTCCTTGCCAAGTTTTGTCTGAAGGCCCTGGCAGAAGAATACATTAGGTCTGGCGGCGGCCCAGGTCGTGCACTGGTCGCCAAGCTCAGGGATGGAGACTCCGTCGAACGTGGTAACACCGTTTGTGGTCTTTCTTGTCGGCATGCACACGCAGGCCAAGTTGGAGGTGTAGGTCAGTCCTCCCTGCGTGTAGGTGTGCTGAACCTCCATGATGGACTCAGGCGTGTTCTTGTTGCGGAACATTACGTTCTCCTCAAGGTCGTAGTCCGAAAGCTTGCCGTAGATTTTCTCAAGTTCCTTGAGGGCGTCGATGGCGACATTCCACTCCTTGTTCCACATCGCACACTTAGCGATGATCATGTAGGCGCAGGCCGCCCCGAGACGATGCCCCTCGTTGTCGCTGGTACGGGTCTGGGACGCCAGCGGAGCGATCTTCTGAAGATCCGTGATGACGGAATCCCTTGTGGCTTTCGTGTCCATTCGCGGAAGAGAGGCGATCCTCTTCATGACAGCGTTGTCGGTCACGTCATCGAAATAGAAAGGACAGTCGCCGAAGAAGTTGGTCAGCGTGAGATAGTAGAATCCGCGCAGGGTCTTGGCCTCGCAGAGAAGCTCCGTCCTGGCATCCTCGGTGATCGCCTTGCTGGCCTCGATGCCGGCGATGGCGAAGTTGCACCTCTGGACTCCGAGATACCCTTGCGTCCACACGGTCTGGCCGAAACGAGGAACGGCCGGAGAGATGTCAGCCCTGGCGTCAAGAGTTCCCGAGCCACAGTAAATGACATCCGTGCAACACTCCGTCGCCAGAAAATACGTGTACGTGTAGATTGATTTTATAGGAATATAACAGGCGTTCACCGCGGACTGGCACTCCGCCTTGCTCGCGAAGTAGTTCTCCGGAGTGTAGAGCGACGAGGTGTCCTCATCCAGCGAGCACGCGCTGAGGAATATTCCCGACACGGCCATCGCGGCCGCTATTGCCAAAATATTATGTTTCATTCATATTCATCTTTTAGTACCTAACCTGAATGCTGAATATCACTGTGCGGGCCTTAGGGTACGCGCCGATGTCCAGTCGCCGCAGAGTTGATGATGTTCCCGATGATGAGACATCCGGATCGAATCCGTTGTACTTCTTCCAAAGATAGAGGTTCTCACCGCTGACGGTAAAGGTCACATCCTTGACAAGAGCCTTGAACTTGCTGAGATCCAAAGTGTAGCCGAGACTTACGTTCTTGAGTCGCAGGTACGACGCGTCGTGGATCATGAAGTCGCTGGCAAGGGCGGCGTCGGTCTTGGCGCCGGCGCGAGGAATGTCGGATTCCGGATTACGTACCGGATGCCATGCGTCCAGCATGTAACGGTACTGGTTCGTGAATGTGGAGCCGGCCATGTAGAACTCGCTGTAGTTGTACAGTTTGCCGCCCAGTGAGTATGTGAAATATACCCCGAGCCGGAGTCCCTTCCAGTAGAAGTTGTTCTGGAGACCGCCATAGAGGTACGGATCGGCGTTACCCTGATAGACAAGGTCGTTCTGGTCGAGGGTGCCGTTGTGGTCGATGTCGTAGTACCTCGCGCCGCCGACAACATTGCTCGGGTTGGCGTAGGTCTTGGTCACCTTGTTGCGCTCGATCTCCTCGTCGCTCTTCCACGTGCCTCCGTACTTGAAGCCCCACAGTGAGTTCAGCGGATAGCCTTTCACATAGCCGTACATCATGTATGAGTTGTTTCCCGGGGATGAATACGCCGTCACGAAATCCTCTGAGCCGATGTCCTCCACTTTCTGGGCGTTGTGCGAGATCGTGAAGTTCGTTGACCACTGGAAATCCTTATTGGCGATATTCATTGATTCAATCGAAAGTTCCACACCCTTGTTGGATGTTCTTCCTATGTTGGTGAGGCGGGATGAATAACCGGTCTGCGTAGGCTGCTGGACCGAAAGAAGAAGATCCCTCGTCTTGGAGGTATAGACCTCCGCCGTAAGATTCAGCCTTCCTTTGAATATTGACACGTCCAACGCGAGGTTTGCCAGCGATGTCTTCTCCCATGTCAGATCCGGTGACGCCAGACGGCTTCTGTAGGCCGCCGCCGGCTGTGAGCCGTCAAAGAGGTAGCCAGTGGTTATCATGGTGATGGCCGCGAGTGACTGGTAGGAGCTGATGGCATCGTTACCGGTGATACCGTAACTGGCCCTGAGGGCGAGGTCGTCCACCCAGCTTACATTCTTCATGAAAGGCTCGTTGGCCACATTCCACCTCAACGCCGTGGACGGGAAGAAGGCCCATTTGCTGTTGGCGGCGAAGTTCGACGCGCCGTCATAACGTCCGGTGGCCGTGATGTAGTACCTTGACTTGAAGTTATAGTCAAGACGAGCGAAGGTTGACATCTTTGTCTTCTTGGAGAAGGATGTGCCCGCCGAATATGTCTGCTTGTCCTGGACGGCTGTCATGTTGTTCCAAAGCACCGCGTCATCCATGTACCCGGAGCCGGAAAGCGTGAAGTTGTGCGAGGCGTAGCGGTAGGCTGAGAAACCGACCATCGGCGTCAGCGAGTGGCCGCTATTTGTCTTCAATGAATATGAAGCCGTGGTCTCGTTTGAGATCGAGTTCTCGTCATACTCCGCCCTGTAGGCGTCTCCACCCTGATCCTCGGCCTTGGCCGGAAGCTGTCCGCTGTAATAGCGGTATGTGTGCCTCTGGTAGAGGTAGTATGAAAGGATGCTCTTCACGGTGAGGTTCTTCACCGGAGTGATCTCGGCCGAGAACGCATGGTTCATGGAGTGACGCTCCTGATAGTGCGTGTTGAGATTGATGACCGCGATAGGGTTGTTGTATTTCTGTCCACCGTTGTACAAGGTGTTCTCGATGTCGGTAGGCTTCAGCATAGGGCTGAGGTACTGTGCCGCTCCCCACCACGACGTGCCGCCGATCGAAGACTTGGTCTCATCGTTGTGACGCCAGGTGTAGGATCCGTTGTAGCCGATCTTCATCCATTTGAACAACTGACGGTCCAGTTTGATACGTCCTGTGAAACGCTTCTGGCCGCTGTCCTTGATGATACCTTCTGAATCATTGTAAGAGAATGACGAGTAGTAGCTTCCGCCATCGGTCTTGCCCGTCAGAGACAGGGAATAGTTCTGGTAAAGGGCAGTGCGTGTTATCTCCTTGATCCAGTCCGTCCCTGTCATCGAGAGCGGATCCTTATAGACATTGCCCTCCATAGGAGTGGAGATGGAAAGGCCAGGATGATACTGGTCCGCGCCGAAAGAGGCCAGATCATTCCTGTAGATAGCGAACTCGGACGCGCTCATTATGTCAAGGCTGCCGGGAAGCTGGGAGAATCCCATGTCGGCCTTGAAGCTGATGTTCGGCTTCCCTTTCGTTCCCATTCCCGCCTTTGTCGTGATGATGATGACACCGTTTGATCCTCGGGAACCGTAGATGGCGGTGGACGACGCGTCCTTCAACACGGAGAGGGACGCGATGTCCTCGGCGTTGATGTCATTCAGGTCATGGATCGCGTCAATGATGCCATCGACGACGATAAGCGGCTCGTTGGAGGCCGTGATTGAACGCGAGCCTCTGATTCGGATTGTCGTGGTGGCACCCGGCTCACCGGATGTGGACATGATGTCCGCTCCGGCGATACGTCCCTGCAGCGCGTTGTCCACAGACTGCGCCGGCGCAGACTTTATGTCGTTCATCTGCACGTTCGTCACAGAGCCGGTGAGGTCCTGTTTCTTCACCGAACCGTAACCGATGACGACAACGTCATCCAGCATGGTGGAGTCAGACTTGAGCCTGACCGTTATGCTGCTCTTTCCGTTGACGTTCACATTCTCCGTGACGAATCCCATTGAGGATACCTCAAGGACGGCGTTGGCGTCAGCGGTGATCGTGAACTTTCCGTCAATGTCAGTGAACACTCCGGTCTTCGTGCCCTTGATGACGACACCGACCCCGACGAGCGGCTCACCTGTCGTGTCCAGAACCGTTCCGGACACATTGACCTTAGCCCCCTGCGCGAAAACGGCCGGTGCCGACGGCAGGAAGAACAATGCCATAGACAGAGCCATGGCG
>CAVKYA010000196.1:0-5307 GCA_963660255.1 Bacteroidaceae bacterium
GTACTACTTTATGTACGGTCCTTCGGCAGACGGGCTTACCATTGACAAATCACTGCAGATGAACAAGGTCGAAAAAGGCATCTACAGTGCGAAGACCTATTTCCGCAAGTCTTCTGACGGTCATAACGCAGTGATATTCAACAGAGATTCACGCACGCTGGAATATCCGTGCTACGCCCTTGCCGGTGATGGGAAAGTGGTTTCAGTGGAAAATTCAACCTCAGCCTTGCCGGAAGGTCCGGAAATCGACATCGACGGCCTCCGCTCGCTGACAGTCAATTTCAACGACCTCACCTGGAAATGGGAGAGGGTCTCCACTCCGAACTGTATGCCTGACTCCGAGGTTTCCAAATACAAGACAAAAGCCTTCATAGCCAGGGATGGTTCGATGAAAGTGTGGATGGTAGAGAATATGCGCTGGAACGGAGGTGACATCATTCCGAAACTCGGTTCTCCGATGGTTCCCGTACCTTACAACAAGCCGACCGGCGGCTATCCTGCGGAGTCGTTCCCTTCTTCCTGGGATGATCCGAAGCTGAATATGGCCTACGAGTGCACGGAGATAGGCGGACAACTCGAAGGCACCGATGAATATGGAAGAATCTACGCATTCTCGGAGATCGTGACCGGAATCCCGACCAACGGCATTGGATTCGCCCGCCGCGAGAAACTGCCAGTAGGATGGACAGCAGGATGCGAGATAACGGATGCTGTCGGCGACAAATATGTCATTGAATATATCAACCACACCAAGGCTGGCACATTCTCCGGAGACAACAACGTAGATGAGCAGACCCATCCTACACTGAAGATGCAGATCCAGGGAATATGCCCTTACGGATGGCACATCGCCAACACGTCCGACTGGCTCGACATCGCCTACGCCGCCTGCAAGGCCTCAGCCGGCCACACGTACCCGATAAGTGAAGACCAGGTCACCTACAAGCATCTCTCTAATGTCAACGGCAAGACTACAGGTCTACCTCCACGCGGCATCGAGAATCTCGCTCCTTGGCTAAGGAACAAGAAGCATTGGACAAGCAAGGCCATCTCCGACGGCGCGGATGATTTCGGATTCGAGTCGTTCCCTCTCGGACTTCGTTATATGACACAAGGTTATCAAGGCTACAAGAACCACATCCAGCAATGGATTCCGTTGTTCTTTTCCGACACCGCGCCGTTCCGGCTTATGATGTTATGGGACAACAACACGACCTGCGCGGAGATCACAAACATCGACAACGGACAGGCCATCCAATCGTTTCGTTGCGTGAAGAACTATAAATAACTTCTGGTATGACAATCAAATCTGTATCAGCATTATTAATCGGCGGACTTCTGTGCCTTCTTTCCTGCGGGAAAGAGGGGCAGGAGCCCGGCCCTGTCTGGCCAGACATTCCTGAAGAGGTTGTTGACAAGCCGGAAGACTGCGGGAACATCGTGGTCGCTCACAGGGGTGGATCCTTGGAAGCGGGAGCGGCGTATCCCGACAATTCGATGGCGGCTTTGCGGTATGCGATGAACCTCGGATGCTACGCTTGCGAATGTGACATCTACTGGACAAAAGACGACAATCTTGTGGTGGCGCACGCCGACAACGACAACAAGATCAACGGACTCCACCCCTGGGAGGCCACCCTTGCCGAACTCAGGACGGCAGGCAATCTGTCCAACGGAGAGATCTTGCCGGATCTTGAAATGTTTCTGGACGAGGTGATGAAGAAAGGCAGCCGAACAAGGCTTTGGATCGATATCAAGAACATCATCGGAATGTCTGACTACCCGATCAAGGCTTGCGGAAAGGCCTGTGAGATCATCAAGGCCAAGAAAGCACGGAACTTCGTGGAGTTCATCTGCACGGCCGATGAAAAGGTGATGGCTTCGTCATATTCATACGCGACAGCGGCCGGTGTCAACATCGCCTGGATGGCCGACAAACCAGCCTCGGAATATCTTCAGAGGAGTTACAAATGGGCGAATCTGTCCACCGACTTTATGAAGCAGGGCGGAGGCCAGCGCACCGTGGAGGAGTTCACCAAAGCCAAGATATCGTTCAGCGTGTTCAACGCCGATGATGACGCTACGATGAACTATTACATCTCCTACGCCTCATCGATGAAGGCCATCTGCACAAACTACCCGAAGAGACTCCTGTCCAAGATGGGTAAGTAGTCTTCCGGTCGCTGAGCTTGTCGAAGCGACCTGTGAGCACACAAAAAAAGGAACGGCCTTTCGGTCGTTCTTTTTTATTAAGCAGCCACCTCGGAGCGAAGCGACAGAAGGGGTTTCGGGGAATCCTTTCCCCGTGCCCCACCGGGGCTGTCACGAAGTGACTGGGGGTAGGATATGAGCAGTAAAAAAGAAAGGAGGCTATTTCTAGCCTCCTTTCTTTTTTACTGTTCGTCTGGCCCTTGGTCGTCCGGACCGTTCTGTGGACCTTGTGGACCGGCCTGCGGGCCGTAAGGGTTCTGAGACCCCTGCTGGGCACCGGCCTGAGCAGCACGGTTCATGTCCTCTGAGGCGGCGTTCCAAGCCTTGGTGAGTTCCTCGGTGTAGCGGTCGATGTCAGAAAGATTCTGATTCTTGACAGCATCCTTGAGAGAGCCGAGGGCTGACTCGATGGCTGACTTCTTGTCAGCAGGAATCTTGTCACCGTAGTCCTTGAGGTTCTTGTCGGACTGGAAGCAGAGAGCGTCGGCGTTGTTGATCTTGTCAACCTTCTCCTTAGCCTCCTTGTCGGCGGCCTCGTTGGCCTTCGCCTCGTCACGCATCCTCTGGATCTCATCGTCAGACAGACCTGAGGAAGCCTCGATCCTGATGTTCTGCTCCTTGCCTGTGGCCTTGTCCTTCGCGGACACGTTCAGGATACCGTTGGCATCGATGTCGAAGGTGACCTCGATCTGAGGTATTCCTCTCGGAGCCGGAGCGATTCCATCCAGATGGAACAGACCGATCTCCTTGTTGTCCTTCGCCATAGGACGCTCACCCTGAAGCACGTGGATCTCAACTGAAGGCTGGTTGTCAGCCGCTGTGGAGAACACCTGCGACTTGTGGGTCGGGATCGTCGTGTTGGACTCGATGAGCTTTGTCATCACGCCACCGAGGGTCTCGATACCGAGTGACAAAGGAGTGACATCAAGCAGAAGCACATCCTTCACATCACCTGCGAGCACACCACCCTGGATTGACGCGCCGATGGCAACGACCTCGTCAGGATTGACACTTCTGTTAGGCTCCTTGCCGAAGAACTCCTTGACAAGTTCCTGTACCTTAGGGATACGTGTGGAACCGCCCACGAGAAGAACCTCGTCAATGTCGGAAGCGTTCAGACCCGCGTCCTTGAGTGCCTGACGGCAAGGCTCGATGGACCTCTGGAAGAGGTTGTCGCAAAGCTGCTCGAACTTGGCTCTGGTAAGAGTCTTCACAAGGTGCTTAGGAATTCCGTCAACCGGCATGATGTAAGGCAGGTTGATCTCGGTCGAGGTCTGGTTGGACAGCTCGATCTTGGCCTTCTCGGCGGCTTCCTTCAATCTCTGAAGAGCCATAGGGTCTTTCTTCAGGTCGATTCCGCCGTTCTCGTTGGCGAACTCCTGAGCGAGCCAGTTGATGATCTCCTGATCGAAGTCGTCACCTCCAAGGTGTGTGTCACCGTTGGTTGACTTCACCTCGAACACACCGCCACCCAACTCAAGGATGGAAATATCGAATGTACCGCCACCAAGGTCGTAAACAGCGACCTTCATGTCCTTGTTCTTCTTGTCAAGACCGTAGGCAAGGGCTGCTGCCGTAGGCTCGTTGATGATTCTCTTCACATCGAGTCCGGCGATCTTGCCGGCCTCCTTTGTGGCCTGACGCTGTGAGTCTGAGAAGTAGGCCGGCACTGTGATGACAGCCTCGGTGACTTCCTGACGGAGATAGTCCTCAGCTGTCTTCTTCATCTTCTGAAGAATCATCGCCGAGATCTCCTGAGGTGAGTAGAGCTTGCCGTTGATGTTGACACGCGGAGTGTTGTTCTCTCCCCTCTCCACCTTGTAAGGCACTCTGGCGATCTCCTTCTGAACCTGATCATAAGTCTCACCCATGAATCTCTTGATGGAGAACACCGTGTTCTGAGGATTCGTGATGGCCTGACGCTTAGCAGGGTTACCGATCTTTCTTTCACCGCCGTCGGTAAAGGCGACTACTGAAGGGGTGGTTCTCTCACCCTCGTTGTTGATTATGACGGTAGGCTGGTTGCCTTCCATGACCGCAACGCACGAATTCGTGGTTCCAAGGTCGATACCAATGATTTTTCCCATATTCTTAATCTCCTATTTTTTCTTGTTTCCGCCCGTCCCCGTCACCGAAGCCGGACATCATTTTTTCTCTTGCCCGGCCAGTTCCGAAGCCTCTTTCGCTTGCCCCGTTCCCGAACCCGGACGCAAGGACTATTATCGAATGTTATGCCATTCCATAGAATATGACAATTTGGCAGATTCGTCATCATCTGACAAAGCATCACACCAGACATTCCTGCTAATATGGCCACTTCGACAAGCTCAGTGACCGTGCGACACCCCTCGGCAGCACTTTCCCCACTTTTCGTCGCCCAAGGGTGCCGCACAACACTCTCCGGCGACACTTTCGCCTCTTTTCGTTGCCCAAGGGTGTCGTACTACACTCTCCGGCAGCACTTCCACCCCTTTCCGTCACCCAAGGGTGCCGCGCAACACTCTCCGGCAGCACTTTCGCCCCTTTCCGTCGCCCATGGGTGCCGCGCAACACTCTTCGGCAACACTTTCGCTCTTTTCCGTCACCCAAGGGTTCCGCACAATGCGTCCGGAAAACTATTCAAACAACTTGTTGAGCACCGCGACCTCAACTTGAATCTTGCGGGCAATGCGTTTCGTGTCAATGCGGTACTTCCTTTTCAGGATCAAAGCCAAGCGACATTTATCGTCAACGCCCAGTTCTTTGACGGAATTCACCTTGAAATGATCCCTAAGAGTCTGATAAATTATCTCATTCAATTCGTTCTCCGAAAAGACAATCATTTCACCAACACCTTCGGCGATCTTTAGATAAGCGTCAAAGTTCCTCACAAGCCCTGAACTAAACCGCCACGAATTCACAAGCATCCGCTCCGCCTTGCCATTAAGGACGTATGACTCAGGAAGAATGAATCCCCGAGGACGATTAAAAAGGTAATCCCCCGGAAGCTTGATCTTAGTCTTGAATATCCTCATCGCTTCCCTGCACGACATATCAGCGACTTTCACTTTGTCATAAAGCTCGTTCACATCGCTGAAAATCAAATTCGCGGATCCC
>CAVKYA010000197.1:0-2770 GCA_963660255.1 Bacteroidaceae bacterium
CCGTAGAGGTGATAGGTGACCTGACGGTCCTCCGGAGAGTTCGCCTCATAGTCAGTGTCAAGCAGATAGAGATCGGTACGGCCCACGGCCACCTTCCAGAGACGTGCGGTGATCGTGCGTCCAGGGAAGGCCACGCTTGTGGTCATCCAGTTGCCCTCGGCATCCATAACCGGCTCGGCAGGGATCTTCGTGAAATCCTGGGCATCGTAACGTGCGACCTGCTCGCCCTGACCGGTGATAATCTGGGTGAAGTAGCCGTAACGGTAAAGAAGTCCGACAGCCACAAGGTTGACGTTCATGTCGCTGGTCTCCTTGAGGTAGTCACCGGCCAGAAGTCCGAGACCTCCGGAGTAGATCTTCAAGGATGTGTCAAGACCATATTCCATGCAGAAATACGCTATGGAAGGGTTCTTGCGCTCAGCCTTGAGGGCCATATAGGCGTTGAACTCGTCCATCACGGACTTGAGTTCGCCGAGGAAAGCCTCGTCCTTCGCCAAGGCCTTGAACCTCTTGAGGCTCACAGCATCCAGAAGGGCCATAGGGTTGTGGCAGGTGTTGTGCCAGATCACCGGGTCGATCGATTTGAACAGGGACTTGGCGGACTCGTTCCAGCACCACCAAAGGTTCTTGGAAAGTGTCTCAAGTCCGGAAAGGGCGGTAGGAAGGTGACGGGTCACCATCACACTCTTCCAAGTAGGGTCGTTGATTTCTATCTTATTGTATGCCATTGATTTGTCTTCATTAAGTTCATCCGGGAAAGCACCTTTGGCCTCAATAACCTTCTCTATGGCCTTTGAATATGCTTCCTTGTAATACTGAATCTGGTTTTCCCACAGGGCTATCGTGGAGACATCCTTGGCCGAAGCCATATAGGCCTTGCGGCCCTCGCTATCCAGCGCGGCGATCTCCTTGATCCTCGCCACGACTCCGTCCACGACATCGAAATAGTTAGAATCATTTCTGTCCAGAACCGTGATGCCTGGATGCTCCTTGCCATAGTGCGAACTTACCCAAAGGCCGAATCCCGCCAGACTGGTGGTAAGGGAAGGGATGCTGAACGCAAGGCTCTCCAGAGGGGTATAACCCCAAGGCTCGTAATATGACGGGAACAGTGTCAGGTCAAGTCCCACGAGCAGGTCGTAGTACTTCATATTGAACACACCGTCCGTTCCGTTCAGATAGGACGGGATGAAATAGACCTTCACACGGCTGCCCTTGGCGTTGGTGAAGCCCAACTCCTTGAAGCGGCGGGTGACAACGTCATATTCATTGTCCATCAGATAATGGGAGACCTGGGTCGTGTAGTCCGAGGCGTTGCCGGAGAGTTTGGCGACCAGATCCTTGTCGGCTCCGTTGTGGCCGGACGGAATCATTATGAACGCTTGAATATCACGACCTTGCGGGTCAGTGTCTTCGAGTTTTTTCAGAGCGTCGATGAAGACGTCGATTCCCTTGTTGCGATACTCATAACGCCCGCCGATGCCTATGAGGATGGCATCCTTGGCCACTTCCTCGCCTGACATCGCAGTGGCGACCTCAATCAGTCTGGCACGCGCGGCGCGGCGCTTCTCGACATATTCATCTTCCGTCGCCGGAGTGAAACTGTTCTCGAATCCGTTCGGGGTCACGACATCGACCTTGCGCTGAAGGAACTGCTCGCACTCCTTCGCGGTGATCTCACTGACGGTTGTGAATATGTCAGCGTTCTGCGCCGACTTCTTCTCAAGCGAATGACGGGCTATCACATTGAACTGGCGGGCCTTCTGGTCTCCGTCATAAAGGTTCATCGAATCGTACAGAGGCAGGTTGTTGCCGGCGATGCAGCGTCCCACAACCGTGGCGTGTGTCGTGAACACGGTCGCGACCGGAAGTTGCTTGTATTTAAGGTAAAGAAGTCCAGCGCCGGTCTGCCACTCGTGGAACTGAGCCACGATCTTGTCGGAGGCGCTCAGGTTGAAGCTTCGGAAACTCTCTATAACCTTTCCGGCCGCGTAGCCGAACAGGAAATTCTCCTTGTAGTCCCAGTTTCCTGTCAGGGAATCGACCTGAAAACGCTCCCAGTACTTTGACAGGATGTAGTCCTGATTTGTAAGGAACTGCTTGAAATCCACCAGAATGGCGATAGGATTTCCGGGCACGTTCCATTTGCCGATCCGCACACGGATTCCCTCCGAGGCGGCGTGAGCTTTCCATAGACTGTAAAGATGCGGATCCTCGATGAAATCCGGGTTGCTTTCAGTGTCCATCCAGACATCAGGGCCAATCAGGATGTGGTGCTTGTGAAGCTGTTGCTTCAGGTAAAGGGACTTGGTGGCGATCACAGTGTAGATGCCGCCGACCTTGTTGCACACTTCCCAACTGACCTCAAACAAATAGTCTGGATTTGTCAGTTCGTTTGTCATTTATTTCTTTTTTACTTGTTTGGTTGTCTTTGTTTTCGCGGACCTTTTCGTTGGCGCGGTCACTTCGACAGGCTCAGTGACCGAAGCGGCCGGTTTCGTGACTTTCTTCGACAGTTTCTTGACAGCGGACTTCTTCGGTTCGGTCGCTGAGCTTGCCGAAGCGACTTTCTTCGAAGGCTTCTTGGCGAGCAGCGTAACTTCAATCAGAGACTTAGTTGTTTTCCTTGATGGTTTCTTCTTCGCCGGCACGGTCACTTCGACAGGCTCAGTGACCGGTTTCGCCTCCACCTTCTTTCCCGAAGTAGTCATAGCGTCGTCAATCCTGATGATGAAGTCACTCAGCACGTTCATATAGTTGATGAACGCCT
>CAVKYA010000197.1:3267-5298 GCA_963660255.1 Bacteroidaceae bacterium
CGGAAAGCGATGTCGTCGCTCAGCGAATAGTTGCGCAGCAGCAGCTTCAAATGCTTCTGCTGGCTGTCGGTGTAGATGTAGTCCGGGCTCTTCCAGCCAAGAATATGACGGGCGCCCTCAGCGAGCATCACCTTGAAACCAAGGTCATACACATCCTTACCGATGGAGTCTGAATATATCAGCTCGGTGTTCCTGAAAGCCGTCGGCTTCACACCGAAATACCTCTCGATGGCGGCGGAATGCTTCTCCACCTGATGCTTGAACTCACCGAAATTGGCAAGCGAGGCGAGGGAGTGGTAATATGTCTCTCCGAGGAATTCCACACAGCCTGTCTTCGCAAGCTCACGGAAGCTGTCCAGCACATCAGGAGCGTATCTCTCAAACTGCTCCAGGGCGGAGCCAGTGATCGAGAACGTCACCTTGAAGGCCCCTCCGTGCTGTTTGATGAGGTCCAGCAGGAGATTGTTCATCGGAATATAGCATCGCTGGGCTATCCTGCGGAGGATGGTCCTGTCAGCGAAATCGTCATAGTAGTGGGAATCCTTGCCGATGTCGAAAAATCGGTATTGTCTCAGTCTCGTAGGCTGATGAACCTGAAAATACAGACAGATGTTCTTTTTCATAATATTCCCTATTTATTATTAACAACTGATTCGTAAATATTCTTAAGTTTCGCCGTGGCAATGTTCCATTTCAGGCGGTTGACCTCCTCGTAGCCCTCCCTGGCGGCGAAGTCGGCGAGAGCAGGGTATTTCAGAAGCGCATAGATGTCGTCGGCCATTGCGTCCACATCCCAGAAATCCACCTTGAAGGCATATTTCAGAACCTCGGCGGCTCCGGACTGGTTGGAGATGATGGCCGGCACATTCGAGCGCATAGCCTCAAGCGGAGATATTCCAAAAGGTTCTGAAACAGAAGGCATTATATAAACGTCAGACATCGCGAACATCTTCTGGACCTCCGCCCCGCGCAGGAATCCGGTGAAGTGGAAACGGTCGGATATTCCCAACTTGGCGACGTGACGGATGCAGCGGTTCATCATATCCCCGCTTCCCGCCATCACGAAACGCACGCCCTTTGTCCTCTTGAGGACCTTCGCGGCGGCCTCGATGAAATATTCAGGCCCCTTCTGGAAGGTGATTCGGCCAAGGAAGGTGACAACCTTGTCGCGCACTCCCCTCTCGACCTTGACGTTCTCGCGGCCGCTGAAGTCCACAGCATTGTGGACAGTCACAACCTTCTCCGGTTCAATACCGTATTTATTGATGACAATATTCCTTGTGAGGTCACTGACGGCGATCACCTTGTCGGCGGCCATCATTCCCCTCTTCTCGATGTCATAGACACGGCTGTCGATCTGGTCCTCGGTGCCGCGGTCGAACGACGTGGCGTGCACGTGGACAACCAATGGTTTGCCGGTCAGTTCCTTGGCGGCGATTCCAGCCAGATAGGTCAGCCAGTCGTGGGCGTGGATGATGTCGAACTCATCCTTGTGCTCCATCGCGATCGTGCCGCCGACCATAGCATAGTGTGCGACCTCCTCCATAAGGTTGGAGCCATAGCGTCCCGAGAAACGGAACTTCGTGCCGATGCACTTGGTCAGATTCTCGCTCTGGAGCCTGCGCTCGGACTCGACCATCTCGTGAAACTCCTCAGGGTCAACGTACGGGATCATGTTCGAGCCGATGCGCACGAACTTCACCTTGTCCAGGAACTCATCTACAGTGGAGCCGAACGACTCGACCGGGACATCGCTGGCGTTGATGATCTTAGCCGCGCTCTGATCCTCGTCACCGGATGCCGAAGGCATCACGAATAAGGTCTGTACTCCGTTGTAGGCCAAGCCCTTGACGATTCCGTAGCAGGCCGTACCGAGTCCTCCGGCGATGTGGGGAGGGAACTCCCATCCAAACATCAAAACTCTCATATTCCTACTCCTCCTTGTATTTGTTCTTTAGGTACTCGACCTCCAACAAGGCGGCCGTGCTCAGGGCAGACGAGATCGCTCCGTGAGGCTCGTGAGGCGGGTCT
>CAVKYA010000198.1:0-1738 GCA_963660255.1 Bacteroidaceae bacterium
ATCATATTCCCTTAACACTCATATATTCTCCCATATTTCCGCTCCATTCCATTCTCGGAAGATTTGAAGATCAAGTAACGTTTGGCATTATGAACTATAATGTCTATTTTTACACACAGAACCAAATAGGTGATCACAATGAAACGAACTTTTCTGATCGCGCTGATGCTGTTGGGGATCACAGCCGGCGCGCAAACCCGGCGACAACGGCTGACGGAACATGTCTATTACCTTGCATCGGACTCTCTTAAGGGGCGAAGGGCAGGGACTGAATATTCCCGGAAAGCGGCCTCGTATATTCAGAGACAATACGAGGCAATCGGTGTGAAGCCTTTCTTCGGGGACTGGTTCCACTATTTCGCTCCGGGCGGAATGAACTCGTCCCTCGGCGCGAGGTACGTGGATGTGGTGGGTGTCATCGAAGGCAACGATCCTGTGCTGAAAAATGAATATATCGTCTTAGGCGCTCATTATGACCATCTTGGAGTACGAAAAGGGAAAATCTACAACGGAGCGGACGACAACGCTTCCGGATCTGCCGCTTTGATCGAGGTCGCGCGGGAGCTTTATGCCAGACGTGACAGTCTTAGAAGAAGCGTGATCATCGCGGCGTTTGACGCGGAGGAACTTGGACTTTGGGGGTCACAAGCGTTGGCGGACACGCTGGCCAAGGCTGTAGGACAGGACAAGATCAAGCTGATGATGAGTCTGGACATGGTCGGCTGGTACAAGGCTTCCGGAAAACTGAGACTGGAAGGTGCGGCCACCATAAAGGACGGACGCAGGATTCTGACCGAGGAGGCAAGCAGGTTCTCAATCACGGTGGATCCCGTCAGATTCGAGAAATCCGTTTTCACCGCGACAGACACCGAGGGCTTTGCCAGCAAAGGAATTCCCACCCTTGCCGTGACGACCGGGCTGAAGTCGCCGTACCACAAACCCGAGGATGATGCCGAGCTAATTGACTATGAGGGGCTTGACAAAGTAGCCGGTTACATTTCCGATGTCACATCAGTCTTGGCCTCAGACCCTTCTTTCGATGGAAGCGGACGCGTGGCAAGGAAACATTCACCGAACATTCCAGCCGTTGAGTTCGGGGTCGTGGCTTCAGTGGATCGCGGCATTCTGAATTTCCGCAAGGCGGCGTTCGTCACCAAAGAGACCTACGGAGGCAGCGCGGGAATCCAGATGCAGATCAACTCCGGACATTTCGGATTGAATGTCAGAGGACTTTATGAATATGGAGGAACAAAGTTTCCTGATGATGCGGATCCCTATTCATCATTCGTCAGATTCCGCCACCAGGCGGTCACCGTACCGGCCACGGTACTGCTCCACACCGGTGGTGGCCTAAGGGGCTCCATCGGGGTCGGGGGTTACTACTCACGCATCCTGTGGAGTAACGTAGATGACTTGACCTTGGCCGGTAATGCACTGGATGTCAACAAGAATCAGTACGGAGTCAACATCAGTGTCGGATTCGTCGCCGGCCAATTGCTGTTCGGCATCGACAGCAGACACCAGCTGAACAACGCCTTCAGCGGCAACGACATCAACGCCCGCTTCCGGACATATTCAGTGACACTGGGGTATATCTTCTGATGCACAAAAAAAGGAGGATGGTTTTCAGCCACCCTCCTTGACACTTTCTACACAGCCTATTCTCCGGCCTCTTTCAGACGTTCGGCGTTCTCGGCGATCTGGAGCTGGTTGATGCACTCCTGAATGTCACCGTCCA
>CAVKYA010000198.1:1744-5244 GCA_963660255.1 Bacteroidaceae bacterium
CAGGAAGGTTGTACATCGACCAGTTGATGCGGTGGTCGGTCACACGGCCCTGCGGGTAGTTGTACGTGCGGATCTTGGCGGAACGGTCACCGGTGGAGACCATCGTCTTACGCTTCGCGCCGATCTCGTCGAGATATTTCTGATGCTCAAGGTTATAGAGACGTGTACGGAGCTCCTCGAAAGCCCTGTCCTTGTTCTTGAGCTGGGAACGCTCCTCCTGACACTGTACGACCAGACCGGTCGGAAGGTGGGTCAGACGCACGGCTGAATAGGTCGTGTTGACTCCCTGTCCACCAGGACCTGACGAGCAGAACAGATCAAGGCGGATGTCATCCCACCGGAGATCCACATCGAACTCGCCCGCCTCTGGGAAAACCGCCACGGAAGCGGCCGAGGTCTGGATTCTGCCCTGAGTCTCGGTCTGTGGAACCCTCTGCACACGATGCACGCCGGACTCGTATTTCATGATGCCATACACACCCTCATCGTTGGATGAAAGCTTGAAGACGATCTGCTTGTAGCCACCGGCCGTGCCCGGGGTCTCGTCGTTGACCTCCAGTTTCCAGCCACGCTTCTCGGCGTACTTGGAGTACATTCTGAAAAGGTCTCCGGCGAAGATGGCGGCCTCGTCACCGCCTGTGCCGCCACGGATCTCTATGATGGCGTTCTTGCTATCATCCGGATCGGCAGGTATAAGGAGGATCTTGATCTGCTCCTCCATCTCCGGGATCTTCGGCTCGATCTCGGCGATCTCGGCTTTGGCCATGTCGCGAAGGTCCTCGTCCTTCTCGTTGATCATGATGTCCTTGGCCTCAGCCAGCTCATCTACCATCTTCTTGTACTCAAGGCCGGCCTTGATGATCGGCTCCAGCTCCTTGTAGTCCTTGTTGAGCTGGACGTATCTTTTCATATCAGCTATCACCTCAGGATCAGCAAGCTGCTTCTGAAGCGATTCGTATTTGTCCTGAAGAGCCAGGATCTTATCTACTAATGTGTTCTCTGCCATATTCAATGGTTAATTTTTCTTCAATTTCAGTCACTTAACCGCCGGTCACAGAGCCTGTCGAAGTGACCTTATAATCATTTGCCCATCTGTGCTTCGATGCTTCGACAAGCTCAGCAACCGAAGGTTCGGTCACTTCGACAAGCTCTGTGACCGAACGGGTATATTCCTAAATCGACTTCAGGTAACAGCGGCGGCGCATAAAGAGCTCGTGCTCGTACTTACCCCAGACGTTGACCGCGCCGTTAGACTCGATCTGCGGGTTCGAGATCGCCCACTTCGTACCGGCCTTGCGGTATTTCTCCGACATCGTGCAATGGTAGATCGACGAGACTCCGGTGTTCTGCCACTTCGGCACGGCTCCGTTGATCATCAGATCGACAGTGTCATATTTGTACATCGCCTTCAGCAGGTGGAACCAACCGAACGGGAACAGATGCCCTTTCGCCTTCTGGAGCGCAGGCGAGATGGTCGGGAAAGTGATTCCGAATCCCACAAGCTCCTCATTGTCATCGAATATTATGCTGCTAGTCTTGTCTGACACAAATCTCAGGACCTCGCTGGCCTCCTCATCTATCTCCTCCTTGGTGAAAGGGATGAAATTATAGACGGATTTCGCGAAACTCTCGTTATAGACATCGAAGAAGTATCGCACCATCTTCTTATCCTTCTTGAGTTTGTCCAGACTTCCCTCGTGCAGGTTGTAACGTTGCTTGAGCAATCCCGCGATCCTCGTGATCTTTTCCTGAAGAGGTTGGTCCGCGGCGATCTTGTACTGAACCCAATCGCATTCCTTCTCGTAGCCAAGAGCGGTCACGAAGTCATTGTAGTACGGGTAGTTGTACAGGCAGTTGAACGGAGGGATGTTCTCGAAGCCCTCGACCAACATTCCCTGCTTTCCCAGGGTGTTGTAGTACAAAGGTCCGTGGATCTCGTTCATACCGTTTTCCTTCGCCCACGCCTCGGCTGTGCCTAGAAGCAGCTTAGCGACCTCAAAGTCGTCAATAGTGTCGAACCAACCGAAACGGGCTCTCTTCTTATTATAGAGAGCATTGTAACGAGGATTGATCATTCCGCAGATGCGGCCGACGACAGTCTTCCCATCCAACACCACCCACATTTTCCTCTTGCAATAGGAAAGGGTTGAGACTTTGGTCAAAGATTTGACTTGGTCGCTATGAAGAGCGGGGACATATTGAGGGCAGTCTTTATATAATTTGTCAGGGAACTTGATGAATTTCATCAAATCCCTTCTACTCTCGACCTCAACTACTTTATAATCAGGCATAAGTATCCATTCTACAATATTCCTTTCGCAGGAAGACATCTACAAATTTAAGAAATAGTCTTGTTTTGGACAAATATGAACCGCCAAAGTTTAACTTCCGAAGTCACTTTATTTGTTCAAAACGAGACACCAAGGCTATTTAACTGTCTGAATATCTTCAAACAAGCTTAAATCTACAGTCCCTTGGCCTTTCCTTCGTCCCAGATCTCATCCATCTCGGCGAGAGTCATCTGATGAAGATCCCTGCCTTTGCGTATCGTGTTCTCCTCCAGATAGGTGAAGCGGCGACGGAACTTGTCGCAGGCGCGGTTGAGCGCCGTGTCCGGATTGAGGCCATAAAGCCTCGCGGCGTTGATGGTGGCGAACATAAAGTCACCGAGTTCCTCCTCAGCCCTCAGGGTGGCCGCCTTTCTATCCTCTTCAGTGGCAGCGGAATCCATAGCGTCCATTTCGGCCTGCAATTCTCCCTGCTCCTCTTTGACCTTGTCCCATACCTGACTCTTTTCCTCCCAGTCGAAACCGACTCCGCGTGCCTTGTCCTGCATCGAGAACGCCTTCAGGATCGGTGGCATAGCGTCCGGAATCCCGGAAAGAATACGCTTGTTGCCGCCTTTCTCCTTGGCCTTTAGCATCTCCCAGTTCTCGGAGACCTGCTCCGCGTCAGCCACCTTGGTTGTGGAGAACACGTGAGGATGACGGTAGATCATCTTCTCGCAGAGTTTGTTCATCACGTCGGCGATGTCGTAGCGGCCTTCCTCCTCGGCGATCTTGGCGTAGAATATAACGTGAAGGAACACGTCCCCGAGCTCTTTCTCAAGGGCGGTGTCGTCCTTCTTCATCACAGCGTCACTGAGCTCATAGACCTCCTCGACCGTCATCGGCCTGAGAGTGTCAATGGTCTGCGCGTGGTTCCACGGACACTCGGCCCGAAGCCGATCCATCACGTCCAGCGCCCGCTCGAACGCCTCCAATTTCTTTTCCTTATTAATCATAACTGCAAAATTAATAAAATCTAGTGAATATGTCTGCTTCCAGTCCTCTGCCGTCGCTTCGACTGGCTCACTTCGGCAAGCTCACTTCGGCAAGCTCAGTGACCGCAGTGGCCGCAGACCGGAGTCGTCCGGTTGGTGAGCCTGTCGAACCATTAGGACGGTCACTTCTTTGTTCAAGGCTTTGGCACTTCTGCGCTTCGACAAGCTCAGCGACCAC
>CAVKYA010000199.1:0-5243 GCA_963660255.1 Bacteroidaceae bacterium
GTGACAGGTAGCCTATTCCCAAGTCCATCAGTCGTTTGGCTGTGTCAAGGAACGATTCGCAGATGCTTTCGGCCATAGGGCGCATCTCCTCCGGAAGCGAAGCCGGAACGCCTTTTACCCATTCCACAATTTCCGTAAGAGTCATCGTGCAGGCCTTAGCCAAAGATATTCCCCTAAGCTTTGGCGCTCTTGCAGCTTCCGAGAGCCTTGTGCCTCCACAGTCCGGGCAGACATCGAGCCTCAGAAACTTCTCGACCCTTTTCATTCCTTTCTCGTCCTTGACCTTTGCCAGAGCGTTCTCTACTGTGTAGGTGGCGTTGAAGAAAGTGAAGTCCAACTCCCCCGCCTCGTTTGTGGTCTTGGACCTGTAGAATATGTGCTTTTTCTCAGCCGGTCCGTGAAGGACGATGTCCTTTTCCTTGTCAGTCAGATCCTTGTACGGCACATCAGTGCGAACACCCATCGCCCTGCACACATCTTTCATCAGTGACCACATCAGCGTGTTCCACGGAGCCACAGCACCATCATCTATCGTGAGGTTTTCGTCCGGGACAAGTGTGGATTCATCGACAGTCCTGACCATACCTGTCCCGTCACATTTCCGGCAAGCCCCTTGACTGTTGAACGACAGTTCTTCGGCTGACGGAGCATAGAAATGTTCTCCACACACAGGACAGACAAGTTCCTTCCCTGCCGCGACCAGCAAAGACGGCTCGACATAGTGCCCGTTGGGACATCTATGACTGGCCAATCGGGAGAACATAAGCCTAAGGCTGTTAAGAAGTTCGGTTCCAGTACCGAAAGTGCTGCGTATGCCTGGGATTCCCGGTCTCTGATGCAAGGCAAGAGCCGCCGGAACATAAAGAACCTCGTCCACGTCAGCCTTTGCCGCCTGTGTCATTCTTCTCCTGGTGTAAGTTGAAAGTGACTCAAGGTAACGTCTTGATCCTTCTGAATATAATACTCCAAGTGCCAGCGAGGACTTCCCCGATCCCGACACTCCGGCGATTCCCACGATCTTCCCGAGCGGAATGTCCACATCAATGTTTTTAAGGTTGTGCACCCTCGCCCCGCGCACCAATATCTTATCTGGTTGTCTGTCCATAATATTCTTGAATATTCTCACAAATTTACTCAATTATCCGATTCCATTCATCTCGATTGTGATTTTGAGACGGAATTTGCCGCAACAGGAACAAAAAACGCCCTTATGTCGGACATAACATAAGGGCGTTACTCAAACAACCAAAAACTATTTGTATGTGCACTCGAATGTTATCGGATAATGATCCGAGATGTACTTGACACCATAGTCCTCTGTCACGATATGGTACTTGTCAGCGGTCAGTCTTCCTGCATAGAAGATGTGGTCAATCACCGAAGTGCTTGAGTCACCGAATCCGTTGTAAGTCCTTCCGCTTTCAGTCTTTGAGGAAGACGAACGGGCTTCCTTCATCACTGAACGGAGAGGAGCGAGCTCGGACGAGCCATACGAACAGTTGAAATCAGCGACAAGGAATATCGGATTGCCACTTTGAGACAAATCCGACAAGCCAGTGATCTCTTTGATCTTATTGACTGTCAGAGTGCTGGACTTTTCCCTGGCGGCAACGCTCTTGTGGTCAAAATGTGTCGCGAAGAAAAAGACCGTCTGCCCGTCGTGCTCCAGATCCTTGACCTTGACCCACACCACAATCCTGCGGCAAGCGCTGTTCCAGGATGAATATGTTCCGTCATCGTTCTTGTCCGGAAGCTTGTCCGGATTGTCCGCCAGCCAGAAAAAGCCTTTCTTCTCAAGTTTGAAACGGTCTTTCCTGTACAGGATGCCGACACCTTCTCCGCTGCCGCTGCTGACAGGTTGGCCGGTGTCCCTGTTGACATCGTAGTAAACATATTCATCGGAAAGGTTGTAGGCGAAGTCCTGCGCCTGTGTGGAGCGAAGTTCCTGTAATCCTACCAGATCCGGTTTTTCCGTCTTGATGAACTTCATCACAGGATCCTTGCGCACCGACCAAGGGTATGGGTCATTCGCATTGAAGCAACGGATGTTGAAGGAACAGATTTTCAGTGTCTGTGACTTTACCGTAGGCTTGTCTGTTCCGCCCTTGTCTTCGCCGCCCGGAACCCGGTTTACCACGGGTTCCGGCTTGCAGGATGCCGCAAGAAAGGCGACTATTGCCAAAAGTTTATAGAATATTCTCATATTCAAAAACATTAGTACTGAACACAAGTCTTGGAAGGATTTCCGCCAAGCTGAGACCAAGAGTCAGCGTAACCAGTAGCCGAGCCTCTCACCGCGAACAGTGTCGGGTAGCCGTCCTTCATTCCGGTGCAGTAGATGGTGCCGTCCTTGCTGATCGTCGGAGATGAGCGCATCTCGTCACCAAGCTGGATCTCGGCGACCCTCTTGCCATCGGCAGGAGACAGTTTCACAAGTCTTCCGGTGATATAATCATTGTAGTAAACGTAGCCTTCGTTGTCAACGGCCGCGCTGCCGGAAAGGTTGCCGTCCGCAAGGGACTCCCACTTGACATCACCGGAAGGAGTCAAGGCTGTCACTCTGGCTTTGATGTCGCCGGTCGAGCCGCTGGTCACATAAATGGTACCGTCAGCGCCGCAGACCACACCAAGTCCGTTGTATCTCGCAAGCTTGCCGTTGATTCCGGTCGCCCACTCAGGCTCGTAAGGAGTGGTGGCATCCCGGACATATTTCTTCGTGTCGTAGCAGTACAGCACACTGTTATAGGATGCGGCGACCCTATTGGTCACATTCTCATAGAGGATGTAAACCTTGCCGTCAGGTGTGACAGCCATCTGGCCGGAGTCACCTGTCTCAAGATTATCAGCGTTGTTGTAGCCAAGGGCCTTGGCGGACACATTGTCATTAGGTCCATAGAACTTCCATTTTCCATCCTCGCGGAAATACATTCTGGATCCATACTTTGCGTTGCAATGAGTGATGAATATGCCGTTCTTCAGTCCGACAGATCCACCATAGTTGCCCTGCTTGACAAGAAGAGTCTGGACAAAGCCGCCGTTCTTGTCCAGGACGTGTCCGTTGTCCTGATTGCCGTAGGCTGACCAGATCTCAGGATACTGCGCCTTCGTAGGGTTGGCCTTGGTGGTAAGGATGATCTGATCCTCGAACACCACAGGAACGACAGCGATATAGCGGGCGTTTCCATAGCCGAAGTACCACTTCTCAGATCCGTCACCGTTCACTGCATAGACTCCCGACTCGTATGTGGTCAGTTTGGCATCCCTCTCATTGTAGGCCAGAGCGATGTAAACAGTTCCGTCAGTGTCCACAGACGGAGTGCAGGAGTTACCTTTCTTTGTCCCGTCGTTGCAGTACGGACTTGGATTATGCTTGGTCGCGTCGAATGACCACAGTTTCTCTCCCTCCGCGGAGAACGCGGCGAGATGGCAACCGCTGGAGAATGCGTAAACAATGCTTCCATCGGCATTGGTGGCCGGTGATGAGAACTTCACAAACGCTTCCGGATCATTCTCGTAGGCCTTGGCCCACACCAGTTCAAGGCTATAGACACTCTTGTCAACGTGGATTGTCACGGTCTTCGTGTTCCTTCCCTTCATATTGTCCACAACAGTAAGGCTGACTTCCACATCGCCATATTCAGCGAAAGTGAACTTAGGGTTCTGCTCATTGAGGACTGTGCTTCCGAACTTCCACTCCCAGGAGACGATGGAGCCGTCAGGATCGGAAGACTTGTCCGTGAACTGAACCTCGTCGCCGGCCCTGATTCCACTTTGAGGCTCCCAAGAGAAGTCTGCAATCGGCTTGACATTGGTGTCCTGGACCGTGATCTTCTTGACCTTCTTGGAAGACACATTGCCGACATCTGAAGTGGCGGTCAAAGTGATCTCAAACTCACCAGTCTTGTCAAACGAGATAGGAGTCTCCGGCTGAAGCCCCCACATCTTCTTGCCATCCCATTCCCACTTGCTGGCGATGACCCTTGCGTTCTCGGCATAGGAAGTGTTTGTCAGGAATATGTCCTCGTAAAGCTCGTACACATCCTTGTCCGTAGTGAAGTCGGCATAAACCGCGACTTCATTGTTCTGGCAGGCGGACAAGCCGAAAAGGGCTGCCGCCGCCATTGTGAATATTCTTGTGTAGATTCTCATATTCATTACCTTCTATTATTTCCATCCCGGATTCTGAGTCAGATTTTTATTTTTCTGGATAACCACCTCTGGGATAGGATAGATGTACATATTATCGTTCCAGACCCTATTCATCTCGTAGTTCAACTTGTAGCCGCCGGCCGGGTCATCATCCAGTTTGACTACCTTGAGATTGCTTCCGGTGGTCATAGCTATGCTCTTGTATGGCCCGCTGTAGCTGCCGTTCTCAGTGACAAAGACATCGAAGGTGCCGTCTCCGTTCAAGTCAAGCGGAGTGTCAAGAGCAGGAATGTAGATTCCATCCCAAGAGGCTGTCTGCCAAAGTTTTCCGCAAGCCCAACGCTTGAGGTCATTCAGACGCATTCCTTCAAGGATCAGCTCGATCTCGCGCTCGCGGCGGATCTCAAGAATGACAGGATCATCGACTGTCGGATATATTGAATGAATATAAGGATCAACCTCAGTCGGCTTCTTGTCCAGGTCACCACCGGTGATTCCAGCTCTGCGCCTGAGGGCTCCGATGGTGATCTTCCAGTCATCATCCGTCATATCCCCGAGTTCGGCCTTCGCCTCGGCATAGTTCAGGAGCACCTCGGCATAGCGTGCGAGTGGCACGTCGTTATAGTTGGTTCTGGCGTTGTCAAAAGACACGTCATCCATCACATATTTTGTGAACTGATAGCCTGTAAGGGAATGTCCTGTCATATTCGCGGACGTAGGGACATATTCACCGTTCGAGTTCTTGCAGGTGTAGTCCGCTCCCCTGATGGTCTGGTTCAGACGGTAGTCGCGTCCGGACGTCTCCTCGGCGAAAGTCTTGTAGGCACCGTTTGACTTCTTCTCGCTATAGACAGTTCCGTCAAGGTTGAGATAAGTCTTGGCGAACGTGCGCGTCATACAAAGATGAGGACCGTAAGTAGAGGAATTGTAGTACCAGTTCATCTCACCAAGCTGCATAACCGGATCGAGCGACAGGGCGAGCATAACCTCGTCAGTCATCGGGTTATCGCTGATGAAAAGATCCCTGTAGGCTCCTCGGCCGTCCTTTGTGTAGGCGTCGGCGGTCGTGTGAAGTTTGTAAGGCCCCTTCTCGA
>CAVKYA010000200.1:0-5235 GCA_963660255.1 Bacteroidaceae bacterium
GAGGCGATGCGTAAGAAGAACAACAAGGTGACTATCCGCCAGTCCCTCGCCCACCCTATGAGCGAGTTCCTCGGCACAGTGCTGATAATGATCGTGCTGTGGTTCGGCGGAACGCTGATTCTTGGAGGAAAATCGACCATCGACGCTCCTATATTCATTTATTATATGGTGATTCTCTACAGCATCATCAACCCTATCAAGGATTTCGCCAAGGCAGGGTACGCCATTCCTAAGGGTATGGCATCGATGGAGAGAATCAACAAGATTCTGGACGCGGAGAACGACATCGTGGAGCCTCGGGAACCTAAAGTGTTGAACGGATTCAATGAGAAGCTTTCGTTCGAGCACGTGAATTTCCGCTATCCGGACGGGCACAGGATGATCCTGGACGATGTGAGTCTGGATATTCCGAAAGGCAAGACAATCGCGATCGTGGGGGCTTCCGGGGCTGGAAAATCAACCCTCGTGGATCTTATTCCAAGGTTCTACGACCCGACGGGCGGTGCCATCACTATCGACGGAATCAACATCAAGGATGTCAGGATCGCCGACCTGCGAAGCCTCATCGGCAATGTGAATCAGGAATCGATTCTGTTCAACGACACGATTTTCAACAACATAGCCTTCGGTGTGGAGAACGCCACGATGGAAAGTGTGATCGAGGCGGCGAAGATTGCCAACGCCCACGACTTCATTATGGAGAAGGAGGGCGGCTACGATTTCAACATCGGAGACCGAGGCATAAAACTGTCCGGCGGACAAAGGCAGAGAATAAGCATCGCGAGAGCGATTCTCAAGAATCCGCCTATCCTGATTCTGGACGAGGCCACCGCGTCTTTGGACACCGAGTCCGAGAAGATCGTGCAGGAGGCTCTGGACAGGCTGATGTCCACCAGAACCACGATCGCCATCGCCCACAGGCTTTCCACCATCCGTAACGCTGACGAGATCATCGTGATGGACGAGGGCAGGATCGTCGAGCGTGGCAGACACGATGAACTGCTTGCGCTGAACGGCTACTATAGGAAACTCAATGATATGCAGGCGCTTTAACGGCCAACTGCACGGAAATATTCAAAACACGCCACAATGAAGAACGTTGTCAGACAGATAAGGGTCCCGCTGCTGGAAGGACTGGAAATGATGAATATGCAAGAGCTGGATCTTGCGATGGAAAAGGGTGCGTCAAAGTTCGCCGTCTGTGAGCAGAACTGGCCGAAGGACGCTCCGTACGCCCCGGACTGCAACGGATCGATAGCCCGCACCAAGACACATCTTGTGGTTATGTTCCACGTGAGGGGGCTCGACCTCAGAGCCACGGCGTTGGAGGACAACGGGAACAGTTGGGAGGACAGCTGCTGCGAGTTCTTCGTAACGGATCCTTACGACGGGACATACTACAACTTCGAGATGACCTGCATAGGATCGCTTCTTGCCTCGAAAAGGACAAGCAGGATCAACAAGACCCTTATCCGGCCTGAGCTTCTCGCCAGCGTCATCAGGCACAGTTCTCTGGAGCGTAAGGCAGTCACAATCAACGACAGGATTTTCAGCTGGACGGTGGCGATGCTGATTCCGTTCGAGCTGATAGGAATCGACAGGGACAACCTTCCTGTCAGCCTGAGGGGAAATTTCTACAAATGCGGAGACCTTACCGCTCATCCGCATTTCCTCAGCTGGAACCCGATCAAGACCCCAAAGCCGGACTTCCACAGACCAGAGTTCTTCGGAGAGTTGATCCTGAAATAAATCTATGAATATGAGAAAAAGACAGATTCCGGCCATATTGCTGTTCATCCTGTACCTTTGCGCCGTCGCATATTGCTGCTTCGGGCATTTCAACGATCTGCCGCAGATAGGGCAGGACAACCTGTGGGGAATCCCGATGGACAAGGTCGTCCATTTCATAATGTTCTTCCCCTTCCCCATCCTTTGCTATGCGGCGTTCCGTCCACAGAGCAAGAAAAGATGGAGGGTCGTCATTGCCGTTGCCATAGTTCTTGTCATAGGATGCGCTGTGGCGGCCGGAACGGAAATCGGACAGTCATTCACCACATACAGGAGCGGGGATCCTATGGATTTTCTGGCGGATTTCACCGCACTTGCCGGAGCGTCGGTTGTGACGCTATTGGCTGAATTGCTGATATTCAAGAAATAACGCTGATATGATCAAAAGATTAATAACCATATTCGCTGTCGCCGGGGCGTTCACCACTGGCCTGAAGGCACAATCCGTCAAAGATTTCAAAGACGCTGTTGACTCGCTCCAGACCTTGATGGTTGAAAGAACCGGGGTCTCGGCTGCCGTCAAGGCCAACAAGGTGGTCAGGAGAGGATATTCCTTGGACTTTTATTTCACACCGACGATGGGAGATTTCCCGTGGCGGGCAAAGGATGTGGAGTGGCTCAGGAAAACGCTCGCTGACCTGATGCCGGAATCCTGCTCAAAGTATGAGATAGGGAATCTTTTCATAGGTAAGAACAAGCTGGAGTCCTACGCTATGCCGCAGGTCGGGAATGACGGGACAGCCATTGACAACAAATTCAGGACAAAGGATTTCCGTAATGTTCATCCGTTTGTCACCCCTATCGGTGAGCCGGATTTCGCGAAGGGCCTGGCCGGACGCAACATTGCCTTGTGGCAGAGCCACGGACGATACTTCGAGGAAAAGACAGACCGCTGGGAATGGCAGCGCGCGCCGATGTTCCAGACTGTCGAGGATATGTACACACAGAGTTATGTGCTTCCGTTCCTGATTCCGATGCTTGAGAACGCCGGAGCCTACGTGATGACTCCGCGCGAGAGGGATCCGCAGACCAACGAGGTCATCGCGGACAACGATCCCGCTTTCGAGGAAGGACGCGGAGACGGAGTCAGGATCGAGGGAAGATATTCAGAGACAGGGACTTGGTCTGACGCTGGAGTGGGATTCGCTGATGCCAGGGCGACATATTCAATGCTGGAGAATCCGTTCCTGATGGGAACAGCCCGTCAGGCGGAATGCCGTGAGAGCCATCGGGATAAGGCGGCCGAGGCTCGCTGGACTCCAGAGATTCCGGAGCGGGGGGAATATTCAGTCTATATTTCCTACAAAAGTCTGCCGCACAGCACTCCGTGCGCCCACTACACCGTCAGGCATTTGGGCGGCGAGAGCGAGTTCATCGTCAATCAGAGGATGGGCGGCGGCACTTGGATATACCTCGGAACATTCGAGTTCGACAAGGGTGCCGAAGTATGCGTGATCCTCGACAACAGCGTCCCGAAAGGTTACAATGTCTCGAAGAATGCCGTCATAACGGCAGACGCGGTGCGCTTCGGAGGCGGAATGGGCAAGATTGCCAGAGGGCAGAAGAATCAGAATATCAATGAATATACCACCTCAGGGATGCCGTCCTTCACGGAGGGAGCCCTCTATTGGATGCAGTGGGCCGGGGTCGATTCCACAATCCTGAGCAAATACGACAATGACTATACCTCCGACTACGGCGACCGAGGCGCGTGGGTGGGCTGGATGTCCGGAGGCTCAAGGACAAACCCTAAGTCCGAAGGACTGAATATTCCGATAGACCTTTCATTCGCTTTCCACACCGATGCCGGAACGACTCCGAATGATTCGATCATTGGAACACTGTCAATCTACACATTGCTGTGCGACGGCAGCGACAAGTTCGCCAACGGTGAGGACAGGCTTCAGCAGAGGATGTACGCGGACTTTGTCCAGACAGAGATCGTTCAGGACATAAGGAAGAGCTTCAATCCGGAATGGAGCAGAAGGGGCCTGTGGGACCGTTCCTACAGCGAATCGCGCACTGCTACAGTCCCCGCGATGCTTCTGGAACTGCTTTCGCACCAGAACTTCGCGGATATGAAATTCGGTCTCGACCCGTCTTTCCGCTTTACGGTCAGCCGCGCGGTCTATAAAGGAATGCTTAAATACCTAAGCGCGCGCTACGGCTGCGAATATGTCGTACAACCGCTTCCTGTCAATTCCTTCGCGACTTCATTCGCTGGTTCCAAATCCGTGAGACTCAGCTGGAAAGCGACTGTGGATTCGCTTGAGGCTACAGCCACCCCAACTGGGTATATTCTTCAGACCAGGATTGATGACGGGGCATTTGACAACGGTCGTGTCTTGGAAGATGCCAAAGTGTCCGGCGATGAGATCTCGACAGAAGTTTCCATAGTTCCAGGTCACATCTACAGCTACCGGATTATAGCCTTCAACGAAGGAGGCAAGAGTTTCCCTTCGGAAACCCTCAGCGTAGGCATCCCAGAGTCAGGCAACGGCAAGAATGTCTTGGTAGTCAACAACTTCACCAGAGTCTCCGCACCGGCCTGGTTCGATTCTCCGGAATATGCCGGATTCAACGCCGACCTTGACGCCGGAGTTCCATACGTAAAGGAAATCAATTTCATCGGTCCGCAGTACCAATTCCGTCGTGAGCTGCCTTGGCTGGACGATGACAACCCTGGATTCGGAGCGGCCTGGACAGACGAGGCAGGAAAGGTCTTCGCCGGAAACACGTTCGACTATTGCGGAATCCACGGCAAGGCTCTTATGGCGGCCGGATACGCATTCCATTCTTCGAGCGTGGCCTCGTTCTCGGCGGACAGGTCGCTCGCCGCGAAAGACCTTGCGGTTGACCTCATCTGTGGGAAGCAGATCACCACGGTTGTCGGCACTGGCAAGGTGGCGGACAGGTTCCAAGTGTTCCCAACGGATCTCCAGAAAGCTATCAAGCGATACACCGAAGATGGCGGAAACGTGCTCGTCTCCGGAGCGAACATCGGGACGGATGTCTGGGACGGCATCTATCCTGTACAGAAGGACAGTTTATACACAGTCGCCACAAAGGAATTCGTGGCGAAGACATTGGGTTACAAATGGATGACCAACTACGCCAGCCGCAACGCCACTGTTAAAGCGAAGAAGAACGGAGTGATTAGCCTGAGCGAGCCGGAAATCCATTTTCACAAAGAGCGTAACCCGTTCATCTACTGTGTGGAGACACCGGACGGAATCGTGCCGTCATCGGAGAAGGCCCAGTCTTTCCTGCGCTACAGCGACACAAACATCTCGGCCGGAACTTGCTTCGAGGGCAAAGGCTACAGAACTGTCTGCATAGGCTTCCCTATCGAGGTCATAAAGGATGAAGCCAGCATTGAATCACTGATTAAGGACATAATGAAATTTCTTGACAAATAACCAGTTATGACTCCAAGAGAATCCGAAC
>CAVKYA010000201.1:0-5223 GCA_963660255.1 Bacteroidaceae bacterium
CGACAACGTAGCCCATCGACCAGGCGGCTTGCAGATTGAAGCCGCCTGTTATCGCATCCACGTCAAGGACTTCGCCGGCGAAATAAAGACCGGAATGGGTCTTGGATTCAAGAGTGTTGAGATTTATGTTTGACAAGGCGACTCCTCCACAGGTGACGAATTCCTCCTTGAAACGGCTTTTGCCACGGATTTGATACTCATCGTTTATCAAGGTGTTTACGAGGCGGTTCATTCCTTTGGAGCCCAATTCCGCCCAACGGGCATCCTCACGGATTCCGCATTTGGAGATCAGGTACGACCAAAGCCTTGACGGCAGTTCGGACGGATGGGTGTTGAGTATCAGTTTCTGAGGGGTGTCTTTTGAAAGAGACGTGATTCTTTCTCGAACATCCTGTTCGCCCGAGTCTCCGAACCAGTTCACTGAGAGCGTGGCGGAATATTCATTCTCGGCGAGGTAGCGGGCGGCGTAGGATGATAGTTTCAGGATTGCGGGGCCGCTCATTCCCCAATGGGTGATGAGAAGCGGGCCGGTGGCCTTGAATTTAGTGCCGACCAAGGATGCGCCGGCGTTCTCGACAACAGTTCCCATCAGTTCTCTGACAGGGCCGCTGGGAAGGTTGAAAGTGAAGAGGGACGGGACAGGCGGGACGATTTCAAGGTCAAGTCCGTCAAGCATTCCGAGGCCGGAAATTTTCGGGCTGCCGCCGGTGGTGATGACAACGATGTCGGCCCAGTAACTACGATTATCCTGTCGCTGGGATTTCTGAACCATCGGCCCTTCGACAAGCTCAGGGACCGAGAGGGTGTAACCACCTTCTGATCGTGGGAATAATCCTGTGACCTTATGTCTTGTGTGAAGCACGACTCCAGCCTGACGCATCCGGGCAAGCAGGGTGTTCACGATCTCCATAGCGTCCTGTGAAGCGGGGAAAACGCAATGATCCTCTTGAAGGACCAACTTAACCCCTTCGTTCTCAAACCATTGCCAAGCACTTCGCTGATCAAAGAAGCGGAACAAACGCTTCATCAATTTGTCTCCACGAGGATAAGCGACCGACAGCGAAGATATTCCCTCAAAGGAATTTGTCAGGTTGCACCGCCCTCCTCCTGTGATTGCCACCTTCGCCAGAGCCTTTGTCCCCGCCTCAAACACCTCCACCGAAGCGGAAGGCATCCTCCGTTTCAATTCAATGGCGCAGAAACATCCCGCCGCCCCGGCACCCATGATCGCGATTTTCATTCCGCAAATATATGAATATTTTTGCCTATTGATTTTTTAGTGGATATCTTTGCCCACAATTTATGGCCTCAGGACAGAAAGACATACTCCTCGGGATGATCCGGCGCGGACTTCCGATGACCATTGGACAGCAGATTCGACTCACGGTTCTGCTGAGTCTGCCTGCCATAGCCGCCCAGATCTCGTCCATCCTGATGCAGTACATCGACGCGGGAATGGTCGGCCACCTCGGGGCGAACCAGTCAGCGTCAATAGGTCTGGTCGCCACAACGACCTGGATTATGGGCGGATTCCAGTCCGGAGCTAGCTCTGGATTCTCTGTCCAGATCGCCCACCTTTGCGGAGCGCAGGATTACAAAGGAGCGAGAGCCGTGATGAGACAAGGGCTCACGACAGTCTTTCTCATCGGACTGGTTCTCGCCGTGATAGGCGTAAGCATCAGCGGAGCGCTCCCCCGCTGGCTCGGCGGAACACCGGAGATCAATGAGGACGCATCGAAATATTTCTGGATATATTCAGCGTTCATTCCGATAGGCGCTGTCGGATGGGCGGCGAACTCAATGCTCCAAGCCAGCGGCAACATGAAGATTCCGAGCCTGATGTACACCGGAATGTGCGCCCTGGACGTGGTGTTCAACTACATATTCATTTACATCTGTGAGATGGGAGTGGCAGGTGCCGCTCTGGGTACGGGTGCGGCGCAGGTCGTCACCTCCATATTCGTGCTCTGGGATATTCTCAGACGCTCCAAAGAATTGAATATCAAGGGAGAGCAAGGCACGTTCGTTCCTCAGCGCAAAACAGTCCGCAACGCCTGGGGCATCACGGCGCCGATGTGGCTCCAGAACATCATTATGAAGGGCTCGCACATTATGAGCACCATCATCGTGGCTCCCCTCGGGCCGATTTCCATCGCGGCCAACTCACTGGCCATCATCGCCGAAAGTTTCTGTTATATGCCGGGTTACGGAATCGAGGAGGCGGCCACAACGCTTGTCGGACAAAGCCTCGGGGCAAAACGCAAGGAAGTCGCCAAGAGGTTCTCGCAGATCACGTTGATGATGGCCGCCGGGATTATGACCGTGCTGGGAGCGTTGATGTTCATATTCGCGACAGAGCTGATGATGCTGCTGAGTTCCGACCCTGAGGTCATTGCATTGGGGGCCAAGGTGCTGAGAATCGAGGCGTTCGCCGAGACCTTGTACGCATTCTCCATCGCCGGCTACGGTTCCTGCGTCGGTGGAGGCGACACTCTTGTACCGAGCGTGATAAATTTCGGAAGTATGTGGGTGATCCGCATCGGACTGGCATTGATTTTGACGCCACGGATGGGGCTCACGGGTTACTGGATCGCTATGTGCATCGAACTGAATGTCCGCGGATTGCTGTTCTACTGGAGGCTTCGCGGCGAGAAATGGATGAAACTAAAGATCACTTGAATATATGGAAAAGATCATCAATCAGGAATTCGGCGGGGAGAGACCGCTATATTGCAGACACGACCTTTATCTTGAGAACGTCAAGATACACGCCGGGGAGTCAGCCCTGAAGGAGACCGGCAACATCACCGCTGTTCATTGCCAGTTCGAGGGCAAGTACCCGTTCTGGGAGTGTGACGGATTCGTCATCAAGGACAGTCTTCTGACTGTAGGCGCGCGCTCAGGGCTTTGGTATTCAAGAAACTGCGAGATTTACGACACGATCATCGACGCTCCGAAGACTTTCCGCAGGATGGACGGGATCAAGCTTAAGAACGTCCAGATTCCGGGCGGCACGGAGACTTTCTGGGACTGCAGGAACATCGAGGTAGAGGATTCGGTGATCGACAGGGCAGACTATGTGTTTATGCACTGTGAGAATGTCAAACTGACCAATGTCAAGCTGAACGGCAACTACAGTTTCCAGTACGCCAAGAACGTGGAGATCCGAAACTGTGTGCTGAACTCCAAGGATTCCTTCTGGGAAGCCGAGAATGTCACCGTCATCGATTCTGTCATCAATGGTGAATATCTTGCCTGGTACTCGAAGAACCTCCGTCTTGTCCGCTGCCACATCACCGAGACCCAGCCTCTGTGCTACTGCGATGACCTCGTACTTGAGGACTGCACAATGGGCGCGGACGCTGACCTTGCGTTTGAATATTCCTCCGTCAAGGCCACTGTGAAGGGTCACGTCCCTTCCATCAAGAACCCTCGCACCGGCTTCATCCGCTACGGCTCAGTCGGAGAGATCATCCTTGACGAGAACATCAAGGCACCGGGTGACTGTGTTTTGGAGGAAGCGTAGGGGGCTCCTCTATCTGTGCCGTGGTGGATATGTTTTTTTTGATTTGTCTGCCAGAAGCATTCCTTAAGGTAGAATCTTTTTTGGGGGACTGACGAATCAAAAGCAATTGTAAGTTGCTAATAATTAATATTTTAACCACCTACCTTTAGTCGATTCTCGCTAAAGTCAGTCATCTAATCATCTGGTTATAAATACGTTATCCGCCACCGATTCAGAATCAACGAGTGGCGGATAACCTTTTTACAATGAAGTAGATAAAGACTTGCCTTCGGTCGAAACAAACCTAAGGCAACAGCATAATATCCGAATAATCAGCAAGATAGAGATCACGAATACTTACCTCACACAAGTCTGCCGCCCCGTACAGAAGCGACTTGATAGTCATATAAAGATAAAGCCGCAGAAGAGTGAACTTCTGCGGCCTAAGGAGTGGTGTCGGGAAGAATCGAACTGCCGACACATGGATTTTCAGTCCATTGCTCTACCATCTGAGCTACGACACCGTTTCCGTTTGGGATTGCAAATATAGGCATTTTTCTTTTGGTTGCAAATTTTTTTTGAGAAGAATTTGCGATTTTCTTCGTTGAGTGGATGTTTTTGGCTAAATTCGCCGCTATGACAGGTAGGATTTTCATACAGGTGATACTTCCGCTCCGTCTGGAGTGGGAGCCGTTCTACTATCTGGATGACGAGAGAACTGCTTCGGATATGTCGCTTCGACGGTTGGCGAACACTGTCGAACCACATCCCCCGCGACCAGATTCTCTAATCCGCAAACAATATAATTTGGTCACTGAGCCTGTCGAAGTGACCGAACTGGACGGAATACCTGTCAGGATCGGGGACCGGGTATGGGTGAATTTCGCGGGGAAGGAATATGTCGGAGTGGTGAGCGTGATAGATGCCGGGAAGCAGGCGGAGACGATGGGGATTGTGGATAGGGTGAAGCCGATTATCGGGATGGCTGAGGGACTGGAACCGGTCACGAAAGAGGAAATCGCGCTTTGGAGACAGATCGCTGAATATTATCTGTGCACTGTCGGAGAGGTTTACAAGGCGGCTTATCCGGCTCAGAAAGTGGCTGAGGAAGAAGTTTTGGCACGTAGAGAGGCACTTAAAGCGGAGAGAGAGGAGAAGAATCGGGCAAAGATTGAGGAGAGGATCAGGAGGCTGGAGGAAAGGACTCAGAAAAAGGCTGAACTGGCTGAAAGGGCTAGGAAGGCGGAGACACGGGATAGGTATTTGGCTGAAAAGGAGGAGCTGGAGAGAGAGATTGGATTGTTGGCCGAGAAGGTCACTTCGACAGGCTCAGTGACCGAAGTAAGTGACCCTGCAATACGCCAGCCGATCGCTGAGCCTGTGGTTCGACAGAACTCACCAACCATCGAAGCGTCAGTCAAAACCGGAAAGGCAATCGTCCTGTCAGCGGTGCAGGAGGAGGCATATTCAAAGATAAAGGAGATTTTCGCCAAGGGGAAGCCGGCCCTGCTGCACGGGGTGACGGGATCGGGCAAGACGGAGATTTACCTGAAACTGGCGCAGGAGATGCTGGCGAGAGGGAAGAATGTGCTTTATCTGGTTCCGGAGATCGCGCTCAGCAGACAGTTGGAAGATAGGATCAGCGAAACGTTCCCGGAGGAACTGCTGGTGTTCCACTCCGGCGAGACTATGGCTAAAAAACGGGAGGTGGCGGCTAT
>CAVKYA010000202.1:0-2435 GCA_963660255.1 Bacteroidaceae bacterium
CTACCTTAAGAACAAGGAGGCTGTCAAGGAACTCTTCGGAGTCGTTTCAGCGAAGGTCGCTGATCGTCCAGGTGGCTACACCCGCGTGCTCCACTTAGGTTTCCGTCAGGGTGACGGAGCCGATATGGCGCTTATCGAGCTTGTTGATTTCAACGAGGCCGCTCTTACCGCCAAGAAGGAGGAGAAGAAGTCAACCCGTCGTAGCCGCGCCAAGAAGACGGACGCTCCGAAGGTTGAGGAGACACCTGCTGAGGCTCCTGCGGAGGAGGCCCCAAAGGCTGAATAACTGTCTTTACGGCACAATCAGAATGGCGACCGGATTCCGGCCGCCATTTTTTTAATCTTTTTTATCGCTTAATATGACAAAGTAGCCACATTTTTCTTATATTTGTCTTCTGAAAGGGTGCTGAAAGCCCTTTTTTTTAGGAATATTATCTAAATCGTTATAACTAATCAATTTATGAATTATCTGTTCTATTTCGTACCAGCGGCTTCAGTGATAGCCCTCTTCTTTGCGTGGCTCTTCTACCACCAGATGAAGAAAGAGAATGAAGGTACACCGACAATGAAGGAAATCGCCCAGTATGTCCGTGAGGGCGCGATGGCATACCTCAAACAACAGTACAAGGTTGTTGGAATCGTGTTTGTCATTTTGGCTGTCTTGTTCAGTATCCTGGCCTTTGGCTTTGGTGTGCAGAACAAGTGGGTCCCTTTCGCCTTCCTGACGGGAGGTTTCTTCTCGGCCCTGGCCGGATATATCGGTATGAGAACCGCTACATACGCCTCGGCAAGAACCGCCAACGCTGTCAGCAAGTCTCTTAATTCCGGCCTTAAGCTCGCTTTCCGCTCAGGTGCCGTGATGGGACTTACGGTAGTCGGTCTCGGACTTCTTGACATTTCAATCTGGTGGGTGATCCTGAACGCTTTCGTGCGGGAAGCCAGTGAGTCACAGACTTTGGTGGTGATCACAACGACGATGCTTACATTCGGAATGGGCGCTTCGACACAGGCCTTGTTCGCAAGGGTCGGTGGCGGAATCTACACCAAGGCCGCTGATGTGGGCGCCGACATTGTCGGAAAGGTAGAGCAGGATATTCCAGAGGATGACCCGAGGAATCCGGCTACAATCGCTGACAACGTCGGTGACAATGTAGGTGATGTCGCCGGAATGGGCGCAGACCTTTATGAGTCATATTGCGGCTCTGTCCTTGCGACTATGGCTCTCGGAGCCTCGGCTTTCTTCGGAGATGTTGACGCGCAGATGCGGGCCATCATCGCTCCTATGATGATCGCCGCCATTGGAGTTGTCCTTTCAATTATAGGAATATACGCCGTCAGGACTAAGGAGGGCGCAGGACTTCAGCAGCTGCTTAAGTCACTCAGTGTCGGAACAAATCTCAGCGCCTGCCTCATCGCCGTGCTGACATTCGTAGTGTTCTATGTGCTTGGCTTTGAGAATTGGTGGCAGCTAAGTCTTTCCGTTATCGCCGGACTGCTTTCCGGGGTCATCATCGGAAAGGCGACCGAGTACTACACCTCGCACTCCTACAAGCCGACACAGGATCTTGCCGAGAGCTCACAGACCGGCCCGGCTACGGTGATCATCAATGGTATCGGCCTTGGTATGATCTCTACCTGCATTCCTGTCGTGACCATCGTTGTCGCCATTCTGATATCTTACCTTTGCGCCACGGGATTCTCTTTTGATCCGGCTTATATCAGCAATGGACTTTACGGAATCAGTATCGCCGCTGTCGGTATGCTTTCAACCCTTGGAATCACCCTTGCGACCGACGCTTACGGCCCTATCGCCGACAACGCCGGCGGCAACGCCCAGATGAGTGAGTTGGATCCTGAGGTTCGTCGCCGCACTGACACTCTTGACGCCCTCGGCAACACGACAGCCGCCACCGGCAAGGGATTCGCGATCGGATCCGCCGCCCTTACGGCGCTTGCACTCCTTGCTTCTTACATTGAGGAGATCAAGATCGGACTCCAGCACGTCGGCACGGCTGTGCTCCAGATAGGAGACAAGGTTGTCAATGTGGCCGAAGCCACGATTCCTGAGATTGTAAGCTACTATCAGGTTAACCTGATGAATCCACGTGTCCTTGCCGGAGTTTTCATCGGAGCGATGATGGCATTCCTGTTCTGTGGTATGACAATGAACGCTGTCGGACGCGCCGCGCAGAAAATGGTTGTCGAGGTACGTCGTCAGTTCAAGGAGATAAAAGGCATCCTTGAAGGCAAGCAACGCCCTGACTACAAGCGCTGTGTCGAGATCTCGACAAAGGCGGCGCAGCACGAGATGGTCGCTCCAGCTCTCACTGCGATCATAGTTCCTGTCGTTGTTGGTATCATTCTTGGAGAGGCAGGTGTGATGGGACTTCTCATCGGTGGTCTTGGAGCGGGATTCATTCTTGCCATATTCCTTG
>CAVKYA010000202.1:2702-5198 GCA_963660255.1 Bacteroidaceae bacterium
ATGTGGCGAGAGAAGCCGGGGTGTCAGTCACCCTGGTTTCTTTCGTGATGAATGCCAAGATGGGAAAGGACGGTCGTCTGGACTGCCCTGTCAACCCGGATACGGCGGAAAGAGTCCTGCAAGTCGCCAAGAGACTTGGCTACAGACGTAACAATGCGGCGGCGTCCCTGAGAAGCGGACGTTCGCACTCGATCGCGGTGATTGTCTCCGACATCGCCAATCCGTTCTTCGCGGAGATCTGCAGAAACATTGAAAACATAGCCTACAAGGCTGGCTACACTGTGATATTCGCCAGCTCGGAGGAGAATCCTCAAAAATTGTCTCATCTTGTGGAGACGATGGTGGGCTACAATGTGGAAGGACTGATCGTGGCTCCTTGCCTGGGTGGTGAGCCAGCTCTTGCGAGAGCCTTGAGCATAGGAATCCCGACTGTCTTGATTGACAGGAATATGCCGGGTGAGGAATTCGGACGTGTCCTTGTGGATAATGTCGATGCCGGAAAGATGGCTACAAAATACTTGATCCACCAGGGTTTCGGCAAGATCGAGATGTTCACCTACAAGTCAGGTGTCACCAGCCTTACCGATAGGGAGTCCGGCTATACTATGGCTATGGAGGAAGCCGGTCTGAAGGATGATGTCAGAATCCACAAGATTGAATATGAGACCGAGGCGGCCAAGAAGGATGTGATCGAAATTTTCCGTGACGCTGTGAAGCGCGGCACCGAGGCGTTCATCCTTCCTACGAAAAGGATAGCGATGTACGGTTTCAACGCTTTGAATGTGTTGGGACTTAATCTGCCGAAGGATTTCTCTTTCGTCTGCTTCGATGAGAGCGATGTCTATGAACTGAACAAGCCGGTTGTGCCTCACATCATCCAGCCGCTTGCCGAGATAGCGATCAAATCCTTCGACCTCCTTCAGAAGATGATTGACGGCAAGGCCACGGAAGAAGAAAAGACCTCCCTGCTCAATGTCAAACTTGTGCTGGGAGGACGTTTCGGTGGAGAATCGACGCAAGCATCGTTCTAGATAGTCGTATTGTAGATTTTTTCAGCCTGAGCCTTGCGGTAGGCATCCAGCTTTTCCGAGATCTTGGTATCTTGGAGGGCGAGGATCTCTGCCGCAAGGATCGCTGCGTTTTTGGCCCCGCCGATCGCGACGGTAGCCACGGGAATTCCGGTCGGCATCTGCACCATTGACAGAAGGGAGTCAAGTCCGCCAAGATTCTTGGTCGGCATCGGCACGGCAATCACCGGCAAGGTCGTGAGTCCTGCCGCCACTCCGGCCAGATGGGCCGCTCCGCCAGCTCCGGCGATGACGACTCCGAATCCACGTCCTTTGAGGCTTTTTGTGTACTCAAACATCAATTCCGGCGTTCTGTGGGCGCTGATCACCCTTTTCTCAAACTCGATCCCGAAATCGGCAAGAATCTGCTCGGCTCCTGACATCGTGTCATAGTCACTTGTGGAGCCCATAATAATCGCTACTTTAAGCATAAAATTTATTGAATATATTAGATTGTCTAAATAGTTAAGGGTGGACAATTTTTGCCACCCTGTTAATATCATACTTCCGTCCAATGGATATGAATACCATCTTTCTCCATTCCTCTGAACCACGTCATCTGCCGTTTGGCGAACTGATGGATGGCATTGGCCAGAAGAGTGCGCATCTCCTCGAATGTCAGGATTCCGAGGACGTACTGTGTCACGAATTTATATTCAAGCCCATAATAGACAAGGTCTTCCGCTCTTATTCCTCTGTCCAGAAGTCCTTTGACCTCCTCGATCATCCCGCCTGCCAGACGTTCGTCAAGCCTTCGATCAATCCTTGCGACCCTTTCCTCACGGCTGACCAAAGTTCCTATGTAGTATGGATTCTTAGGCATAAATCCGGTTCGTTTCACGGGGTGCTCACGTTCGTACATCGCAACTTCCAAAGCTCTGATTATCCGCCTTTTGGATTGGAGAACCCCTTGATCCGGGAGCGGCCCGTAACCGCTTAATTTGGCTATCAGGATTTCGGAATCGTACTTTTCGAGCTCTTCCCTCAATTCCTCGTTCGGCGGGACCTGAGGCAGGGTGTAACCACAGGTCGCGGCCTGAATGTAAAGCCCGGTGCCGCCGCACAGAATCGGAATCTCGCCTCTTTCGCGGATGTCTTTGTAGGCATATTCAAAAGCCTGTTGCCATTGGTAGAGGTCGAAACGCGTGCCAGCCGGGGCGATGTCTATAAGGTGGTAGGGGACATCGCCATATTCATTAAGATCCTTCCCGGTGCCGATGTCCATTCCACGATAGATTTGGCGTGAATCGGCTGATAGGATCTCTCCGTTGCCGCATCTGCGGGCAAGATCCACGGCGTAACGTGTCTTCCCCGAGGCTGTCGGCCCGAGCACGACAATCAGATCAATGGCTCCGGAGGCATATTCATTGAATATGCTCCCGAAGTCAATGTTCTCTGGTTCAGGCAGTGGAGCCGGGGGAGGGATGGG
>CAVKYA010000203.1:0-5120 GCA_963660255.1 Bacteroidaceae bacterium
AACAATGTTTGATGTTGGAACATTTATGTTAACGTGGTTTTTCCGCTATTTTTCGGCCTAACCGAACGCAAATTTAAGAAAAAGCGGAATAAGTTTCGTAAATTTGTCTATTACTTCCGAGCCGTATTAATGACAGGCTCGGAACAGAATATATTTGAACACGATGAGACTATCTGAAAGAATCCGTTTTGTTGGCGTAAACGACCGCCAGACCAAACTCTTCGAGCGGCAGTGGCCGCTTCCTTTTGGTGTCAGCTATAATTCCTATCTGGTTGTGGATGAGAAAATTGCCTTGATTGACACAGCAGCAGTGGCGTTCAAGGACGAGTTCCTCGCCAACATCAAGGCCGAGATAGGGGACAGGAAGATTGACTACCTTGTCGTCAACCATATGGAGCCGGATCACAGCGCGCTACAAAGCGTCATCAGAAATGAATATCCTGATTGTACGATAGTTACAAATGCCAAGGCTGTGCCGATGATTGAAGGCTATCAAGGTCTGACCGACAATATACAAGTGATTAAAGAGGGGGAGACATTGTCTTTGGGAAGCGTTAGCCTTCAGTTCTTTATGGTTCCGATGGTTCACTGGCCGGAGACGATGGTGACTTGGTGCCCCGAGGAGAAAACCTTGTTCTCAGGAGATGCTTTCGGCACGTTCAAAACTTTTCCTGAATGCGTAACAGATTCGGAACCAGACATATTCAATGAATATAAAGACGAGATGACGAGGTATTACTCGAATATTGTCGGGAAATATGCCGCTCCGGTCCAGGCCGCTCTGAAGAAGCTTTCCGGTTTGGAGATATGCCGGATTTGCAGCACTCACGGTCCTGTTTGGGAGAATCATATTCCCGAAGTAGTCTCATTGTACGACAAGTTCAGCCGTTATGAGCCACTTGAGCACGGTGTCTGTCTTGCCTATGGCTCGATGTACGGAAACACCGAGAAGGCTGCGTTGGCTTTGGCTGAGTCCTTGAAAAAGCATAACATTCTGTTCACGCTTCATAATCTGAATGAGGAGAGTTATTCGTTCGCTTTGCGCGACGTGTTCAAGTATGACACTGTGATTCTAGGCTCACCGACCTATAATAATGGAATATTGCCGCCTGTCCGTCAGTTGATGGAGGCCATCTGCGACCGTTTGGTCAAGAACAGACGTTTCTTCGCGTTCGGCTCGTTCACTTGGGCCGCCGCCAGCGTCAGATTGCTGAACGAAATGGCGACTGCCGCCGGATTTGAGATTCTCGGTGATGGCGTGACGTTCAAACAAGGATTCACACCTGACAAATTCGATTCAGAATCAATAGTTTCCCTTGTATAGTGACACTCGCCTATTTTGTTACACAATTGGGATTATGTTAAGTTTGCTATTCGATAAACACTACCCTTTGATATGATTTTACAATTACTGACTCTTCTTGGTGCTTTGGCGCTCTTTGTCTTCGGACTTGAGATGCTGAGTTCCGGAATCCAGAAATCCTGTGGCGACAGGCTCAGGCGTTTTGAGAAATGGATGACATCCGGCAATCCATTCAAGCAGATTCTGTCAGGAGCCGGAATCACAGCGGTTGTCCAATCCTCAAGCGCCACGACGATTTTGGTGGCCAGCCTTGTGAGCGTCGCTACCCTGTCACTCAAACAAGGCATCTGTGTGATAATGGGTGCCAACATAGGTACGACCATAACCGCTTGGATAATAGCGGCTACAGGGTTCTGGCTTGATGTGACGGTTCTGGCTTTTGTGCTGCTCGGTGTCGGCTTTGTGATGACCCTTCTTAAAAAATCATTGGTCAAGAATATCGGTCAGGCCGTTTTGGGACTGTCACTGGTTTTCGTCGGGCTGATCTACATAAAATCCTCGATACCAGCGATTGACACAGTTCCACAGACAGCTGCCTACATTGCAGGACTGGCCTCACACGGAGTCGGTTCAGTACTGATATTTATGCTTATAGGTGTTGTCATCACGTTCATCCTTCAGTCATCCAGCGTCACGGTTGTCCTGACGATGGTACTCGCCTACCTCGGTTGGCTGCCTTTCCCGATGGCCGCCGCCATGGTTCTTGGAGAGAACATCGGAACCACAATCGGTGCCAATATCGCCGCCAGCGGAGCTGGTGTGCAGGCTCGCAGGGCCGCTCTCGCCCACACCGTCTTCAATGTGGCCGGAGCTGTCTTCGTCTTGGTATTCTTTAATATATTCATAAAGATCAATCTTGGGCTTGTCTCCTTGTTTGGCCTTGATTCACAGATGACCGCGGTCTTTGGCATAGCTTGTGTCCACACCTTGTTCAACGCCATTTCGACTTTGGTTCTGCTTTGGTTCCGCAAACCGTTCGCAGATTTGTTGACGAAGTGGATCAAAGAGCCGGAGCCGGAAAAAGGTGATTTCCATTTGAAATTCATCGGCAGTGGCCGTCTTTTCGGAACTCCTTCAATCTCGATTGAACAAGCATACAAAGAGGCTGTGAATTTCGCGACGACCGCTCAGGATGGCTTCCAGTATGTAAAATTGGCTCTGAACGAGAAAGATCCGGACAAGTTTGAGGAGTACCGGCAGAAACTGGTCAAGTGCGAGGAGGTGACTGACAGGTTTGAATATGAGATCGCAGCTTTCCTGAATAGTCTCACGTCAGAGTCTATGAACGATCACGAGGCTCGTGAGGTCAAGGTTATCTACCGCGTGATAAGTGAGTTGGAGAGTCTTGGTGACAGTTGCGAGAACATCAGCCGTCTGCTGACACGTCTGCGTGTCCATCAGCTTGATTTTGACGATGAGACAGTCAGCAAGCTGAATCTGTTGATCGGCAAGGTCAATCAGGCTTTTGCCGTGATGGTCTCGAATATGAAACTGGCTGTGGATGGTGAACTCAAGGACATAACCAATGCCTATAACGCTGAGGACAATATCAACGAGACGAGGGACACTCTCCGCGACGAGGGCATTCTCCAGATTGAGAAAGGTGCGGATAAGTTCCTATCAATCAACTACTACCTTGATATGTTGGCGGAACTTGAGGCTATGGGGGACTTTATGATCAACATCTCCCAGTCCTTGTTCCACGAGTTTGACAATTAATATGATGCCGGTAGCGGCTGAGTGGGAATATTTATGGGAAGAAAAAGAGTAGATCTCCTGTTGGAGAACATTACGATCGAGGCCTGTGCCGCTGAAGGCAAGGCGCTTACACATTGGAACGGCGTAGTGGTGTTCGTGCCGTTCGCCGTTCCGGGTGATGTCGTGGACATCCGTGTCACCAAAAAGAGCAAGAATTATTACGAAGGATTTGTCGAGAGAATTGTGACTCCATCGAAGGATCGTCTGGAGCCTTTCTGCGAGCATTTCGGGGTATGTGGCGGCTGTAAGTGGCAGCCTCTCCCCTATCCTATGCAGTTGGAGGCTAAGCGTCAACAAGTTTACGATCAACTGGTTCGCATCGGTCATCTGAATGTGCCGGAGATCCGTTCGACGATCCCGTCCGACAAGATCCAGTACTATCGCAACAAACTGGAATTCACGTTCTCTTCGAAAAGATGGCTGCTGAAGGACGAGGACATCGACAACGTTCCTGAGAACGACCGTATGGGGTTGGGATTTCACGTCGGCAAGTTCTTCGACAAGGTACTGGACATCAAGCACTGCTATCTACAGAAGGATCCATCAAATGACATCAGACTGTTCATCAAGAAATATGCTGTCGAGAACGGTCTGGATTTCTTCGACATCCGTCAGAACGTGGGCTATGTCAGGAATATGTTCATCCGCACGACCGACACCGGCGACTTGATGGTGATAATGTGTTTCTTCTACGAGAATCGTGAGGATCGTGAGAAGATGCTTGATGCCATCGCTGAAGCGTTTCCTCAGATCACTTCGCTTTACTATATCATCAACAATAAGTTGAATGATTCAATCGGTGATCAGGAGTGCATCCTCTACAAGGGAGAGCCGACAATTCGTGAGACGATGGAGGGACTGACGTTCCGCATTGGTCCGAAGTCCTTCTACCAGACGAATTCAGACCAGGCGTACAAGCTTTACTCTGTCGCAAGGGATTTTGCCCAGCTGACTGGCAACGAGATAGTCTATGACCTTTACACTGGCACGGGCACTATCGCCCAGTTCGTTTCCGGCAAGGCTGCCAAAGTGATTGGTATTGAATATGTTCCCGAAGCGATCGAGGATGCCAAGGTGAACGCCGCTGGTAACGGCATCACGAACTGCGAGTTCTTTGCCGGGGATATGAAGGATGTCCTGAGCCGTGATTTCATCGAGGAGCACGGCCAGCCGGACGTGATCATTCTGGATCCTCCAAGAGCCGGCATCCATCCTGATGTCGCCAAGGTTATCCTTGAGGCCTCCCCTGCTCGTATGGTCTATGTTAGCTGCAATCCGGCCTCTCAAGCCCGTGACTTGGCTCTTTTCGCCGACAGGTACGAGATCACCGCCGTCCAGCCGGTCGATATGTTCCCTCATACCCAGCACGTCGAGAACGTCTGTGCACTGAAGCTCAGGTAGATATTCGATCGTACTCTTGGTCGCTGAGCCTGTCGAAGCGACCTAAATATCGAATATGCGATATATTAATTGCCGAACAAGGCCGCAAAGAAATTTCCCATTCCCGAATTTTTCACGTTACAAAAATTGCGGGAATGGGAAATTTCTTTGCAGATCCTTTATCAAGCCGCTTCGATGGTCATTATTTGTTTATCAAGGCAGCCGCGACAGCTTTTGAAAGGTCACCGGCATCGTTGTCAGCGCCGTAATCCCAGTACATACCGCCCTTCAGACCTTTTTCCTTTATGTAATCACATTTCTCACGTATCGAACGGACGTTGTCGAATCCCAAAAGGAGTTGTCCCTGCGCGTTCGCATAGTAAGGGACTCTTGCGATTTCGTCCCACAGTTCCTGATGCCCGGTCTTTGGTCCCTTGTTGTCCCTATAGTCCACGTATCCGTCATAGTCCTTGCCGTTTCCGTGTCCGTAGAACGGCATTCCGAGGACAAGTTTGTCGGCTGGCATTCCGGCTTTCAGATGAGCCTCCACCGACTCGTCCACAGTCATATAGCCAACATATGGAGACACATTTCCGTTCGCGTCGGTACGGTATAGAGG
>CAVKYA010000204.1:0-5113 GCA_963660255.1 Bacteroidaceae bacterium
ACGAGGGTGACTCCAACGTGGTGTTCTTCGAGGGCAACTACGCCGAGTACGAGGAAAACCGCAAGGCCCGTCTCGGCAACACTGAGCCTAAGAGATTCAAATACAAGAAATTGATGGAATAACATTTATGTAAACTGTTTTTTCCCTGACTATCCTTGAAATTAATATTCATTTATGAGAAAAACTTTGTTCACTGTTCTGGCTATGTGCGTGATGATTGACGCGCATAGCCAGATATTCGTAAAGACTGATGCCTACAAATGGCAGGGAGACACCATCTCCCAAGGTGAATTTTTCGCCACGGCACCCTCTGAAAATGAAATCGTATCGACATATTCAGCGCAACCCGGCTTCAGGATGCCTATACAAAAAACGTGGAGACTGAAGAATGACATTTCCTCTTATCCTCGGCTTTCCACTGAGAATCTTCTTCACAAAGCCATCTACAATATGGGGCTTGACGAGATGGTCAACGCCGTGGAACCTGACACGACGTTGAGGACGGGAAAGGAATGGGCCGGAGTCTGGACAAGGGACGTAAGCTATTCCATACTGTTGTCAATGGCCTACCTTCAGCCGGAAGCCTCAAAGGTGTCTTTGAGGAAAAAGGTTGATTCAAAGGGAAGGATCATCCAGGACACCGGCAGCGGCGGCGCGTGGCCAGTCTCCACAGACCGCGAGATCTGGTCAGTGGCCGCCTACGAGGTTTACAAGGTGACCGGGGACAAGGAATGGCTAAAGTTCATCTATCCGGTCATAAAACGTTCGCTCGAAACCGATTACAAGTCCGTTTACGATGAAAGGACTGGACTGGCTAAAGGCGAGACATCGTTTATCGACTGGCGAGAGCAAAGTCATCCTAAGTGGATGCAGTGCGCTGACATATTCAACACAGAGACTCTCTCCACATCCATTGTGCACTCGCAGGCTTGGAATGTGTTGGGTGCTATGGCTGAGGAGCTTGGAGACGCGGAAACCGCAAGGAAGGCGTGGTCGCAGGCCGACCGGATAGCGCAGGCCGTCAACGAGCATCTGTGGATGCCATCAAAGGGATACTATGGAATGTACCTATACGGCCGTGACAATCTGATAATGAATCCACGCGTGGAGACCCTTGGAGAATCACTTGCCATTATGTGGGGCATCGCCAACCAAGAGCGGGCGAAAACCATAACGGAAAACAATCCCACCACTCCTTTCGGTGTGGCCATCTTCTATCCTCAAATCGCGGATATGCCGGCGTATCACAACAACGCCCTGTGGCCGTGGGTGGCCGCCTGGTGGGCACTTGCGAACGCCAAGGCCGGAAACGAGACCGGAGTGATGCAGGCCATCGGTTCAGTGTTCCGTCCAGCCGCCTTGTTTTGCACAAACAAGGAAAATTTCAACCTTGACAACGGAGACATCGCCACAAGGCTGAATTCCTCGAATATGTTGTGGTGCCTTAGCGGGAATCTCGCCATCACCCACAAGATCCTGTTCGGTGTCGATTTCAGGAAAGACACTTTGGCTTTCCGCCCGTTTGTGCCTAAAGCATTGACGGGAACGCGAACGCTCCATAACTTCAAATACCGTGGAGCGACTCTCGACATCAGTGTAAAAGGACACGGAAACATAATCAAGGCGTTCAAGGTCAACGGCAAGAGACAGCAGCCATTAATTCTCGCCGACAAGGCTCACGGCAAACTCAACGTAGAGATCACGATGGCTGACAATGAGATCCCCGCGATGAAAGTGAATAATGTCGGCAACCGCAACGCTCCTCTGACCCCGATCACCTGACTGGAAGACAAGACCCTTTGCTGGAATCCGATAGAATATATTCACCATTATGTCGTGATCCGTGACGGCAAACGAATAGCGGAAACCCGTTGCACGACCTACGATGCGACAACTCCAGGCGAATACCAAGTGATAGGTGTTGACGGCAAAGGCATCGAAGGATTCGCCTCTGAACCTCGCTCAACACGATCCTTTGTAATAATCGAGCTGCCGGACGAGGGCACCGCTGTCAAATCACCAGAGATAACCTACAAACCTAACGATCAGGTAAAAGGATACACCGGAACCGGATTTGTCGAGACGGACAAGTCTTCCACGGCCTTGAATATTCCCGTGAATATAGACGAGTCCGGTGAATATTCAATCTCTTTCCGCTATGCCAACGGAAACGGTCCGGTGAACACCAAAAACAGCTGTGCGATCCGCACGATGTCCGTTGACGGGGAAAAGATCGGAATTGTGGTTATGCCTCAGAGAGGCAAGGGGAACTGGGACGACTGGGGTATGACAAACTCTCTCCAAGTCTTCCTGTCTCAAGGATCGCACATTATAACCATGGATTTCCGCCCGGAGAATGAGAATATGAACATCAAGACGAACCACGCATTGATAGACAATGTCCGTCTGACAAGACTGACTCAATAAGAGTCTGATGGAACGGTTATTGCAGAGTCTCAGCGCAGGTGCGCCGCGGTGGCGCGCCGTAATGTTGCACTAAAACTATAACTGTTATGGCAAGTGACTCAAAAAAGTACGAATGCCTGCGCTGTGGCTGGATCTATGACCCGGCCGAGGGCGATCCTGACGGTGGCATAAAGCCCGGAACCCCGTTCAAAGACATCCCGAAGGACTGGAAATGTCCGGTCTGCGGTGCCTCGAAATCCGATTTCGCTGAATATTCGGAATAAACGTTCCGTTGGACTGATAAGATGAAAAAGAGCCGGCTTGGATTGTACCAGACCGGCTCTGTCATATTAAAGAAGATTATTATTTGTCCCTTACGCAGCGGACCTGAAGGCCTTGGTTGTTATCCGTATTAGGAGAGATTTTAGGACTACCATTGCCACTGGAAGTGAGGAAGGTCCACATAAGATACTTACTGTTTCCCGTTTTTGTGCCTGGAGTACTTGTCCAAGCGAACACATTGGTGGCCGCAAATACGCCGCTTGCATCCTTTTTGAACTGGCCTGCCGCAGACAGGTAAACGGTCTGCTCGCCATCTGAGCACATATGATATTCATTCTTAGACGTGTCCTTGCTTCCACCTTTAGTCAGTTCAAGGAAATCCTCCTCACTTGGCATTCTCCAAGTCCCGGCTGGCAACACAAGTGAGCAAGGATCCACATCGTCAGGTTTGATGTCAGCATAAGCGATTGTCGTCTCTTCCGGACCATAGGCCTTGCCGGGATACTTAGAGGTTGATGTCACCTTCTGGCCGAGATCAATTCCATAACGGCTTTTCCACTTGAAATACATACCTTTTTCCTTAGGTGCGGCAAATGTGTAGGCACCGTCCTTCACAGTCAAGTAGCCTTCACTCCATACAACAGAAAATTTGCTCGCCTCTGGAGCCGCTCCTTGTACGACAGTCTTGCCGGTATTCTCACCATTCACATAGATGGTAAGCACGCGATCTTTGGAGGCCGTATTCTCGGATATCGGAAAAGAGACCGTAGGGCTTGTCCTTGAAACTTCCTTGAGACTTGAGTACCCATCGTCCCCCTTGATTTCCACCGGAACCTTATTCATATCCGTGTCCACGGTCACAGAAAGTGAGAAGGCGGTGTAATCGTGGCTGGAAGGTGTGTGGCCGGCATAGAAGGCATAGTTTGAAATAGCAGGTTGAACAAACGACTTACCAGTGTATTTGCCATTGATGAAGATCTTCCAACTCTTGTCCTGCTTGCTGTCATTAGGCGTCATCTTGAATTTCACGGTGGTCACCTTCTGGGTGCAGCTCATCTTGGTCTCATCGTTGAAATCCGAGAGAAGTACAACCTCATAGAGAGCGAACTCACCAGGATCCGTGACAACCTCCAATTCGAATTCCTTGTAGTCATCGACCGTCGCCGGAGAATATGACACCAGGCTTGGCTGTTTGATGTTCTTCACGCAGCGTACCGATGCCAGATTAGTGTTGGACAGATCGTAGAAGATCATCGAATATTCATCACTCACGACATAGACCGAACGGTCGCCATCATAGTTCTCGCCATCAAGCCAGTAAGCGCCGTAGGAATTCTTCATCGAGACGGAACCGTCAGTCTTGGACATCGTCCCGGCGTACGGCATAAAGAAATCGCATTTCTGGAAGCCCATACCCTTAACCCCATTCTGACTATGCTCGTTGTCAAGATCCTCCTGATAATAAAGGTAATAAGCCTCTTCGTAAGTCGGAAGTCTGAGCCCTGGATCGATTTTCGCGCAAGGATCATCGGCCGGATCATTCTCCGGAATCGCGGCCAGATCAATCTTGACACGTGACGGAGTGTAAGCCAGACCGTCATAGGTGTCCGGATCCGAGCTGACGCCATAGCTGCTCCCCTTCTTGAAGTATAGTCCCGCGTCAGACATATTCTCGGCGATCGCGAACTTGCCGTTCTTCAAGGTGATGTTGCCCTTCGCCCAATAGAAATCCTCAATCAGCACAAGTGCCGCGTCCTGGGTGGCGGAGGCGACCTCTTTCCAGACGACATCTGTGGAAGGCTCGTCATCATAGTTCTCCGGAACCGGAGTGAAGGCCGCCTCAACTGTGATCCGGCGAGTGTTCTCTGTGTAATTGGCAGGGACCGAAATCTCAACATCGTCGGTCTTGGAAGTGATCACAACCGGCTCGCCGGTCACGTCACCGACATTCACCCTATACTTCCAGGCAAGGAATATCGACTCGCTTGCCCTTGTCAGTTTCACGGTGTCGGCCGCGAAAGAGAACTTGAACGTGCCGCCATTGAAAGAGATAGTCTCAGGGAAATTAGATTTTTCATAAGACGTGTGGACATATTCCACACTGGCCTCCTCCTTCCCGCAGGAAAGCAGAGACGCTGACAACGCCGCGGCCGCCAGCAAAGACAAAACTTTTTTACTCATCAGTTAGTTCGTTAATATTCAACAATCGCAAATATAATCATTTTCAGAATAAACCAAATTCCGCCTTAACTATTGAATAATCACAAATATTCGTTAAATTGCGCAAAAATATTTATGAATATGAGAAAGACGATTACAATTGTTGCGATTGCGATGCTGACGCTTGGCATTTCATTATCTGCAGGCGCGCAGGGTAAAAACAGATCCGCGGACCAGGAGGCTCAGGAGATGGAGAAGCTCAAGC
>CAVKYA010000205.1:0-5082 GCA_963660255.1 Bacteroidaceae bacterium
TGGCGTGCAACACGGCCACGGCGGCGGCGATCACTACCTTGAGAAATGAATATCCAATCAAGTTCATCGGGATGGAACCGGCGGTGAAGCCGGCGGCGCTCAGTTCGAAGACCGGGGTGATCGGGGTGCTGGCGACCGCAGGGACCTTGAAAGGATCCAAATATCTGACCACCAAGGAAATCTACGAGGATGACGTAAAGATTGTCGAGCACGTGGGGCAAGGGTTCGTGGAACTTGTGGAGAACGGGATTCTGGACGGGACACAGGCGGAGGAAACGGTTCGGAAAAGTCTCCAACCACTTCTGGACGCAGGGGCTGACAGGATTGTGTTGGGGTGCACGCATTATCCGTTCCTCCGGGACGCCATCCAAAGGGTCGCAGGGCCGGATGTTCAGATCATTGATCCGGCGCCGGCGGTGGCCAGACATCTGATCGAGGTGATGAGAGAAGAGGGGTTGCTCACCCCGGTGGCTTCGACAAGCTCAGCCACCGAGGTTGCAAGGCATCGGGGATATTCGGTCGCTGAGCCTGTCGAAGCGACCACATCAAAGGAAGGTGAGCCCTGCCGAACCACAGGCTCAGCCACCGTCCAACCCACCATCGAACTAATCACCTCCGGCGACGACACCTCCGCCAAACGCATCCTTAGCATCATTCTTGAAGAAGACGGCTTCCGTCACAACAATCAGTAAACAAAGGCCACGGCCAAAACAGATAAAGAAATGGAATCACACAACGGAATCGAGGTCAAAGACTTCGCCTACTGCTCAGACAAGTACCAGTACACGATGGGCAAATCCTTCTACGAAACCGGCAGAAAGGATGTCATCGCAGTCTTCAATATGTTCTACAGAAAAGCCCCGGAAAACAACAACTGGGCTGTCGTGAGCGGCATCGAGGAAGCCATAGAATGCATCCGTAACATCGGCAAGGCCGAACCGGAATTCTACGAGAAATTCCTTCCGGGCGATGAATATGCCGAATTCCGCAAGTACCTCTCCACCTTGAAGTTCACCGGCAACGTCTATGCGATGCGCGAGGGCGAGATAGCGTTCCCGAACCAGCCGATCATCACGGTGGAGGCTCCGTTGATCGAAGCCCAGATCCTGGAGACTCCCCTCCTCTGTATAATGAACCACCAGATGGCAGTAGCGACAAAGGCATCAAGGGTCTGCCGCGCCACCAACCGTCCTGTCAGCGAGTTCGGCTCACGAAGAGCGCACGGGCCGTGGGCGGCCACCTACGGCGCCAAGGCCGCGATCATAGCCGGCTGCGCCAGCACCTCCAACATCCTCACAGGAGTGCTCAACGGAGTACCTTCCACCGGCACGATGGCCCACAGCTTCGTCACCTCCTACGGCAGCACTGTCGAGGGCGAGCGCAAAGCCTTCGTGGACTACATCAACACCCACCGTGGCGAGAACCTCATCCTGCTCATTGACACCTACGACACCCTCAAATGCGGCATTCTTAACGCGATACGCTCTTTCAAGGAATGCGGAATAGACAATGAATATCCCAACGGCTACGGCGTGCGCCTCGACAGCGGCGACCTCGCCTACCTCTCCGTCAAAGTCCGCCGGATCCTTGACAACCACGGACTTACCGGCTGCAAGATCTTCGCGACCAACTCCCTTGATGAATATCTCATCTCGGACCTTGAGCGCCAGGGAGCCTGCATAGATTCCTACGGAGTCGGCGACGCCATCGCCACCAGCAAGGCCGCCCCGTGCTTCGGCAACGTCTATAAACTCGTCCAGATTGACGGCCGCCCCGTCCTGAAACGCTCCGAGGACAGAATCAAGCTGATCAATCCCGGATTTCAGATCACCTACCGAATCACGAAGAAAGACCCGGACCTCGGTGAGATCTACAAGGCCGACGTGACCTGTCTGCGCGGCGACACCCTCTCCCAAAGGATCGAGTCCGGCGAGACCTTCACCATCTACGACGAGCAGGACCGCTACAAGTACAAGATCTTCCAGTCTGGTGAATATTCCTGGAGACCTCTCCAGCATCAGGTCATAAAAGATGGCGAAAGGTGCGCCGAAAGCCACACCCTGCAAGAGAAAAAGGCCTTCTACAACAACACTTTATCGCATTTCAGCCCGTCAGAAAGACGCCTCATCAACCCGCACTACTACAAGGTTGACATCTCCGACGACCTCCTGAACACCAAACTCGAGATCCTCGACACCCTCAACAAAGAGATCGAAGCCTTCAGCATCGACTAAGGCCACGACAAACGTCCCTTTTCTGCTCAATTCGGATTTTTGCACGGATTCCCAAGCAAAATTTCATAAAAATTGCACGAAACATCGTGCAATTTTCTTAATTATCCGCATCCGCATATAGTAATCAGCACCCACGGGAGACGAAAAGCCAGAAAAACGTTTCCCAAGAGTGCTGAATGCACTCTTGAGGAGCAAAAGAGACCGAAAGTGTTACCGAAGGGATCAGGTGCAAGCCTGAAGTACATAATTCCAAAAAACTATACGGCGATCACGTCGTGAAGTTTGCGGATGTAATTGACAAAGGCCGGAGTCTCCACATTGAAGAACGATTGAAGATCCCAGTCCGAGAAAGGTTCTTCCTTGTAAAGTGTGGCCGGGAGGATGTCTCCATTGGAGCAGACATAGTCCAAAACGCACTTGACATATTCTTCCTGCTCCGGATTGAGCGGACTGTCATTAAGATATTCGGAGTAGAGTTCCAGGGCTTTTTCGCGGTCCACTCCGACAATGGAACGGATGAATGCCGCCACACTGTCCCCACAGACAAGACATCCTCGCCCGACATAGTTCTGGTACTCCTCCTTGGTTCCCAATTCTTTCCAACAGATTTGTTCCAAGGAAAGGATGTCATTCTGAGTCAGTTGCCACATATTACGGATCTTCTCCAACACAGGATGGTTCCTGTGTTTGGCGATGTAGTCAATCACCCGCTCTTTATACGTGAGTGACGGGAGTGTGTGCTTAGGAGCGTCCTTATACTCAATGACATCCGGAATATTGATGGTGAACGTGCGCTTTTTGTCATCCTTTATGAACTGGACCAGATCCCGCATTTCAACGCGCACCTTCTCCAGTCTCTCCAGCGTCACATCCTTCCAAAAATCCGGACGGGCCACTTCATTGATGATTTCAATCTTGCGACTCACCTGCGGTATGGACGCTTTTCCTTGAAGGGATTGGGCGATCCCGATGATGTTCTCTATACACTTACCGGCTTGATGGTCAGGCAAAATCCGCGCGAGTTGAACATTCAGGACAAGGACATCAAACCTCAAGGCTGAGTTGTCTGTCACACTGCGGATGATAATCGGAGCGATCTGATCCTTGAGATCCAAAGCGTCAATCTCCGAAAGGCAGACCCAAGAGGCTTCCTTGCGGAATTTGTCCACCGTTTCCCAATGACTGCGGACAGTGATGTTCTGGTCATTAAGTGCAAGAACCTGACTGCGAAGCTTTTGCTTTATGTCATCGCAAAGATCACGTGCAAAGGAATCCTGCTGGAATTGAGCGTTCTGAAGAGCCACGGCCAAATCCACACGGAGATCGAAAAGACGTTCCGTGACCGAAAGCATAGGAGTCTGCGGATCTCCATCCGGTGTGAGATCGAAAAAGTCAAAGTTGCCGCACCAGTCGTAGATGTTGAAGAACTGCTTGTCCAGACCTTCACCGTGGATGTCCGGGGATTTGCGGGTGCCGCGGCCAATCATCTGCCAGAACTTGATCTTGGACTTGACCTGCTTGAAGAACACCAGGTTCAGGGCATCCGGGACATCTATGCCGGTGTCCATCATATCCACGGAAACCACAATCTGCGGCATCTTTCCTCGGACCACAAAACTGTCAATCAGATTCTGAGCCTTGGAGACCTGATTGTCTATGAGCACACAGAAATCGCTGCCATATTCAGGATATTGGTTCTGAAATCGTTCGACAATCTTGACCGCGTGCTCGTGATTTCCGGCTTAATTCAGACTCTTGCACGACTTTTAATGCAGAATTTCGCAAAAATTGCACGATATTTCGTGCAATTTTCTTAATTTTGTGCACATAACTATCAGCAAAAATGGAATCATTATATGCTACATACAAGCAGAAGCTTGAGTTGACCCCGATGTCGTTCTTCCGAGACTTTCATAATGAAATCAACTGGGATTGCCGGATAATCGGAATTCTCGGACAGAAAGGCGTAGGTAAATCCACACTCATACTCCAGCACATCAAGAAGTATGAGGACATCAACAAAGCGCTATATGTGTCCGCGGACGACATATACTTCACGGCACACACGCTGATTGACACCGCCAAGAAGTTCTTTGCCGAAGGCGGGAAGATGTTATACATTGATGAGATCCACAAGTATGGAGGATGGAGTACCGAGGTGAAACTTATGTACGACCAATTGCCTCTGCTGAAGGTCGTATATTCAGGCAGTTCCATTCTTGATCTCAAGAAAGGTGGCGCTGACCTGAGCCGAAGGGCCATCGAGTACAGAATGCCAGTCTGGTCTTTCAGGGAATACCTCAACCTTCGACAGGGATGGAATCTAAAAAAGGCGACTCTTGAAGATATTCTCAAAGGCAATGTGGATTTTCCATACGGCGAGCACAGGCCACTGGCATACTTCAAAGAATATAAGAAAGAAGGGTGTTACCCATTCTTTAATGAACCGGAGTTTCGGACAAGGCTGCGCCAGGTCATCACCACTACGGTTGAACTTGACATACCGAAATACGCGGAAATGACGGTAGCGGCAACGGACAAACTGAAGAAGCTGATGTACTACATAGCGCAAAGCGTACCCGTGAAAATCAATTATTCGGACCTGGAGCGCGACCTTGGCATACAAAGGAACAGTCTCCCGCAATATCTTGAATATCTGGAAAAAGCCGAGCTTGTATGTACCCTGAAAATGAAGGCGAATGGTGATGCCGCACTGCGGAAGATGGACAAACTCTATCTGGACAATCCCAATATGATGTATGCCCTGTCAGAAACCGAACCGAATGTAGGCAACATACGGGAAACAATGTTCCTATGTTGGACGAAACGGTCACATACCGTACTGGAG
>CAVKYA010000206.1:0-2094 GCA_963660255.1 Bacteroidaceae bacterium
AGCATCGGAGCCTCACGGTTAGTTCTGGAAAGGGAGATGTCCTTGGAACAGATCAAGGCCGTGCGTAATGCTGTTGACTGTGAGTTGGAGTTTTTCGTGCACGGTGCTCTATGCGTATGCTACAGCGGACAGTGCTATATGTCTGAACAGATAGCCGGACGGAGTGCAAACCGAGGGGAATGCATCCAGGCCTGCCGGTCGCTTTACGACCTTGTGGACGAAGCCGGGAACGTTCTGGTGCGGAACAAGGCCTTGCTGTCGCTCAAGGACTACAACCTCAAGGACAGACTGGCGGATCTTGCGGAGGCGGGAATATGCTCGTTCAAGATTGAGGGTCGGTTGAAAAACGTCTCCTACGTGCGGAATGTCGTGCGGGCATATTCATTGGCGTTGGATGAATTGGTCGCGGCGAATCCGGAAAAGTACCGCAGGGTTTCGTTCGAACGGTCGGAAGGCGGATTCACGCCGGATTTGAACAAGACTTTCAACCGGGGCTACACGCAATTGTTTCTGGACGGGAAACGGTCAAGGAACTTGTCCTCGATGGACGCTCCTAAATCGATCGGGGAGGAGATCGGGACGGTGATTTCGATCATACCCGCAAAGGATTCACCACACGGCTCCTTCACTCGCAACTCGGCAAGTAACCATCACCAAGTCACCGACAGACGTGAGACAACCGGAAACGTCACCATAACAGTCAAGATGAAGAATCCGGCCGAACGGTTTCAGAACGGGGACGGGTTCTCTTTTCTTTCCAAAGGCCGTGGGGAGATTGTCGGGTTCCGGGGGGATGTATGTCAAGGGAACCGGATAACTTGCAGGAATGTCACCGGACTCTATCCGGGAGCGAGACTGTACCGAAATCTCAGTAGCGCTTTCGAGAAGGAGCTGGAGTCCAATCCGCCGGCCAGGAGGATTCCGGTTTCGGTTAGCATTTCGGTCAAGGCTACTTCGGTCACTTCGACAAGCTCAGTGACCGAAGGATGCCAGTCAGTGACCGAAGAAGATCGCTCTGTGACAGAAGGATGCCGCCCAGTGACTGAAAAGAATCGGTCGCTGAGCCTGTCGAAGCGACTGAACGAAGATCACCAACCATCCAAGCGACTGAGCGAGCAGGCATATTCATTAAAAATCAATGCGGTGAGTCAAGATGGGCGAAGCGTTGTACTTGAACGCGAGGCCGGTGATAGCGCGGCGGAAAATGCGGAAAGGATGTGCGGAATGTTCGCCACCCAAATCTCAAAAGCCACTGGAATATATTCATTCACACTCAGTTCGCTTGAAGTTAAGACTCAGGACGGCTCGTTGCCGTTCCTTCCGGTCTCAACTTTGAACGCCATCAGACGAGACCTCGCCGCCGCCCTAGATGAAATACCTTGCAAGGCGGTTCCACTGCCTACAGGCCAAGCGGTCAACGGCCCTGAAATCGTCAAAGTCCTTGACAGCCAGAAAAACGCCATAGATGTTCCTTCTTATCAGGGCAGATGTCAAAGCCAGAAGCCGCTCCTTTCTCAAGTCTCGGATATTCAAGAATCGGCATCGGGTGGCATCCACCTTTCGTACAAGGCAAACATCGCCAACCATATTGCCCGTGAAACCTACCAGTTGCTTGGAGCGACTCAGACCGATGAGGCTTTCGAGATTTCGCACCGTCCCGATGCTGAGCTAATGCGCACAAAGTACTGCATACGTTATGAGCTCGGTCTTTGTCCTGTACATCAGCAGACGGCCAGACAGCAAGGCAAGGGCAAAGACAGCCCGCACGGCCTGACAACTGTCAACCTAAAAAACCTTTCTCTAACCAACAACGGCAAACGCTACCGACTCGCCTTCGACTGCGCCAACTGCGAGATGGTCGTTCGCCAAGGGTAAGATATTCCCGCCTCTCCCGGCGTACATCCTGATATATTCATTTATCATTATTTTCACTGCCACAATTTTGCAGCGAAATGGTGTTACTTTGCATCAACAAAACAAAACGAATATGGAAAAGATCAATTTATGCGAGGGCGTGGTCGCCCAGATGATGGACACAGAGGCGTGGAGCAACATTTCGGGGAACTTCCCGTTCAGCGAGGCGCAGCTGGAGAA
>CAVKYA010000206.1:2528-5081 GCA_963660255.1 Bacteroidaceae bacterium
TGGCCTTTTGAGTCGGCCTCTTCCTTTAACTCCGTCGCAGCGAGATTCTACGTGGCAGCTAACGCATTGACAGACAACAAATAGGGCATGCGACCCAGTATGAATACCGATACTGGGCCGTATATTTATCATATTAATAGGCAGGTATTTAGGTGCCACGTGCATCATAGTGGAGAGCTGGAATCAGGACACGATTCCACATAGGAGATCAAGCGGTCGATTTCCTCCGGGCTGATGTAGGCACCTTGGAGGCGAGTTTCTTCGCCACCGGTTTGGAAAATCATATCTCCGCTGCCGATAAACCTCTCCGCTCCAGGGGAGTCAAGGATAATCCATGACTCGGTTTCGAACACGGTTCTGACGGCGATTCTGGCCGGGAAGTTTGCCTTGATGAGACTGGTGATTCCTGACGGTCTCTGGGTGGTCAAGATGAGATGAATGCCGACGGCTCTGCCCTTCTGCGCCAAGCGGATTATGGATTCCATAATGCTATGAGACATATTCCTGGACTCCTTATCACGGCGTGCAGGAATGGTCAGGTCGGCATATTCATCAATGATGGTGACAATGTAAGGCAAGGTCTCGGAGATGCGTTTATTGTAAGTGCGGATGTTGCGGGTATGGGTGCCCGAAAGCAGTTCGTAGCGGCGTTCCATTGCCAGACATAGAGCCGCCAAGGTCTTGTCTGCATAAGCAGTCGTCCGCACGATAGGCTCCCCTCCCGGCATAGAGGCTATATAGTATCCGGAGAGACGCTCGTAGGCGGAACATTCGCAACCCTTGGGATCAATGAAGACGAACTTCAGTTCTGACGGGCGTTTTGAATATAGCAGCGATGCGACTATGGCGTGAATAGCCTCCGTCTTGCCCTGTTTTGTGGCTCCGGCGATGAGCAGGTGAGGAGCCTTGGCCAGATCAAAGACCACGGTTTTGTTACCGAATGTCTGTCCGATGGCCACCGGCAGTTCCGCCTTGCTGTTCCGAAATGCGTCATCACTCAGGACCGAACGAATCGGAACTAATGCACGGTGGTCATTCGCGATCTCGATGCCGATGGAGTCCTCCAAGGCTACGACACGGACTCCTTTCAAATGCAGGTCAAGTGCCATATCCTCCATAAGCGTTCTGATTTTTGAACAACTCACTTTCCGTTCCGGATAGACCTTGTAAAGCGTCACCGCCGGCCTCGACACTGGCTGGATGTCCTTGACGCGCACTTTTCCGCTTTCAAGAATATTCCTGATAGCCTCTACCCTACCGGCGATCTCATCTTCCGGCACATTGCTTTCGGGAATATATTCATCCAGCGACACCAAAGGAGGCAACTGGTAGTCCACAGGGGTGATTTCTTTTTCCATATTATTAAATATTAGTATATTACAAGCAAATAATTTGTCAGCAAATCGCTCCGATTGAATATGCTGTTTCCGAGTCGTCTCAGATCGTCAGCACGTTAACCGTCGTGTTCGCAAGGTTATAGACTTCTCCGCAGACTGCCCCGTTGGAGAAGACGATCCCGTTCCGCTCCTCCACTCCCACGGCTCTATGAATATGCCCGAACAGATGAAGTTTAGGATGAACCTGCATCACGCGCTGCCACAAAAGAGGCTCACCGTAGTGGATCTCATCTGAAAGGTCAAGAATATCCTCGGGCGGCTGATGGGTGACGAGAACGTCCGTGTCCGGTGGTATATTCATAAAATCCTGTCCCACACGCCTTACGACCGCGTCCTCGAAGAACATCGGCACTCCATAGAACTTGATGCCCTCGATCTGGATGCCGGAATTGCAGAGATAATGGCAGTTCTCGTCCAGTCCCCCAAGTCTCGCCCCGCGAAGGCAGAAGTCGTGATTGCCGGCAATGAAGACCTTGTGCCTGTACGGCAGATCGCAGAACCATTCCATAAAGTCCAGTGCCTCCCCCTCGGTCCCCATCATCGTGAAGTCCCCCGAGTGCACGATCACATCGCCATCCGGCAGATTCGTCAGCAGCCGGTGCATATTGTGAGTGTCCGAAATGTGAACTATTCTCATATTCCTTGATCCCATAGCTTGTTTTCGCAAAGATAGGCCTCGATGTTGCTATTTTTGTGGCAGTGGCAGACTTGTCTTTATGAATATTACGGAGCGGGCTCATACGCTTCTTGTCCTTGCCGCGGAATCGGCCGCGTTCTATTCCGACAGGGAACTCTCTTACGAAATGCCTTCAGCCCAGTAGCCACCAGAACGGTCCAGAAGCGGCATTCGGCTGAAAAACTATAGCATTTACTATGGAGTAATTCAGCCTCACCCCAAGCACAGCCATCTGAATCGGCAATCGTGCTGAAAGCGTTTTGTAAAATGACAGTTGATTCAACGCCACCAAAGTGCTATCGTCAATCCAATAAAGGGATTGTAACAAGACTCCTATAAATCTAAACCTTTTGACGCATCTAATAAATTATCTACCTCACTGCCTATGATTTCGATCATAGTATGTCCATCTAATATAGCCTTGACCGCGTTTGCATTAAACCAATTTGGATATACGGGAAAGTTCTTATAAATCCATCC
>CAVKYA010000207.1:0-5064 GCA_963660255.1 Bacteroidaceae bacterium
TTTCACTTTGTCATAAAGCTCGTTCACATCGCTGAAAATCAAATTCGCGGATCCCCAAATATAGCCGGACGCCGTGATATCCGGCCTTGCCTTCAACGGATTCCTCGCGATATAGATTATCGTGTCCACCAATTGCCGCTCATCATTCACCTTCACCATCTTAAAGCCGTAGTCCACCGGGAGCTGAGGGAAACCATCCTCTTTGAGTTTCCGGTTGATCCTTTCCTTGACAAACAAGAAAAACTTGACTATGTCCTCTCCGGATCCACAAACAAGAATATGACAGTGATTGGCCATCAGCACGAACACAATGACGGACAGCCCGCAGACATACTGCCCGATGGCCACGCTGTTCATTCCGTCGGCATATTCATCATCATTGTTGAACAACTGTCCTGTTTCAATAGAGTCGAATATGACGTGGTAGTACCACTTCGGCTGTTTTCTGTACTCCTTCAGGAGTTCATTGAGTTTGTGACTGCCCATATAATCTAAATTCAGGTTCGCCGCAATATAGCGTCTTTCTCGCAAACTCATATTCAAAAACATAAAAACTTTCATTAAGAAACGGAAGTTTCTGTTTCTTTGCCCCGTGGTGACCCAAAAAGATTTTTTACTCTTATAGCGATAATATTTATAGCATCTAATTTCCAACAACTTACACCAAGTACCACGAAAACCATCCACTTTAGGTTCGCACGCCATATAATGAATATCATACACTCTGTTTTTCAAGTCTCTCATCCGCAATTTCTCCGGTAACAAAAATGAGCGAAAATGTCGCCGAAGAGTGTTGCGCGACACCCTTGGGCGACGAAAAGTGGGGAAAGTGCTGCCGAAGAGTGTTGTACTGCACCCTTGGGCAACGAAAAGGGGCTGAAATGCTGCCGAAGAGTGTGTTGAGTGGTGATGGGGTGACAAATAGTGGGTTATTGTGGTTTATAAAAATTGTATCTTTGCATCTGGTTAATTGAGAATTTTCGTAGATGGGGAAGACATTGCATAGTTTGAAGGAACTTAAGGGGTTGATTCCCAAAGAAGAACCTGTAAAGAAGGCTTTGGCTCCGGCCAGAAGACTCGAAAGGCAAGCCGAGCCTGTCAAGGTGAACGAAGACCCTAAGGTCGGGGACAGGGTGGTGCTTATGGAGTCCGATGAGCACGGGAAAATACAGAGAGTTGACGGAAAAACATATTCCATTAAATTGGATAACGGACTTGTCGTGAATCTCGGCAAATGGGATTTCGCCGTGACGGACGACAAGGAGGAGGAAAGGCTTCGCAACTCCATTTTCGCGAGACGAAAACCAGCCCTGCGGGATGAACCGTCTCGGTCACGCTACACGGATTACGGGGAGATCACGGTCGATCTTCATCTTGAGTCACTGCCCGGAGGACGTTCGGTTCAACCTGGGCAAGCTCTTCAGTTCCAGATGGATGCCTTTAAGTCGGAACTCAAGAAATGCCTTCCGCACCGTGGAATGCGTGTCCGTTTCATCACCGGTGTCGGCGACTACGTTCTGACCAATGCCATCCGCAAGGAACTGGACGAGGTTTACTCCCTTCGCTGCACCTACACCGTCGGCACACCGGGTGTGACCGTCGTCACAGTCCGCTGACGTAAGGAATATTTGACTTTCAACACTTTGAGTAAACACTTTTATAATCAATGAATATGTCAATGAAGCACATCCTTTTTTCAATCGCGGTCATATTCGCGGCTCTGCCATTGAGTGCCCAGAACGCAGATTGGGCAAGATTCGGAACCTATGCGGAGGCTAACACCTCTGTAACCGTCAAGCCGAAAGCCGTGCTGCTCGGCGATTCCATCACAGAAGGCTGGGCCAGGCAGGATCCGGACTTTTTCACCGAAAACAACTTTGTCGGCCGTGGAATCAGTGGCCAGACCACGTCTCAGATTCTGGTGAGAATGAGGCCGGATGTCATCAATCTCCAACCGAAATATGTCGTTATCCTATGCGGAATCAATGATATAGCTCTCAATGATGGACACGCTGTCGATGTGGAGGCGGCTGTCGGGAGCATCAAGTCGATGTGCGACATCGCACGCGCCAACAAGATCAAGCCGATTCTTTGTTCCCTCCTTCCTTCCTATAAGTTTCACTGGAGACCATCAGTGACCGACTGCTACGAAAAGGTTCTTAAGTTCAACGAACTACTGAAGGCCTATGCGAAAGAACAGCATCTGAAGTACGTTGATTACTTCACCCTTCTGGCAGGAGAGGATGGTAAGATCCGTTCAGAATATTCAAAAGACACCGTTCATCCTACTCTTGAAGGATTCAAGGCGATGGAGGGGTATCTTCTCGAATTTTTGAAGTAGGCTTATAAGTTGTTTTGTTTGATGAAAAATCGTCAAACAAAACAACTTCTTACTTTGTGCGCCCGACAAGGCGGTCGGCGAAATTGCGAAGCATCTCAAGCCTTTCGCCGTCGCAAATGCCTCTGACGCAGTCCAAAGCTTTCTCGGTCAGTTCGACGATAGCTTTCTTGGCATCCTCACCGACATTGAGGGCGTTATATATGTCTTTGACACGTCTGATCTTCACCGATTTATCCACCTCGCTCTCAACCTTCATCGACATCGCCTCCAGAAGCTCGGCCTTGACTTTTTCGTCGGCCTTCTCGAAAGCCCTCACGGTCAGCCAACTCTTCTTTTCGTTGAGAATGTCCCCGCCGATCGGCTTTCCGAAGACTTTCACGTCCCCGAATGCGTCCAGATAGTCGTCCGCGACCTGGAATGCGAGACCGAGATTGTAACCATAGTCGTAGAGGCTGTCGCAATCCTTTTGCGGCGCTCCCGCTATGATGGCGCCCATCTTGGCCGCGCAGGCGATGAGTACGCTCGTCTTGAGGCCGATCATATTCATATAATCCTGCATAGGAACTGTCTGAAGGTGCTCGAAATCCATATCGTACTGCTGTCCCTCGCACACTTCGGCGGCGGTTTTTGAGAACAGACTCATCACATCGGTGACAACGGCCTGCGGCGCTTTCGCGATGCGCGCGTAACTGTCGATGCACATAACATCTCCGGAAAGGATGGCGGTGTCTGAGTTCCACTTTTTCCATACCGTGTCCACTCCTCTGCGCAGCGGCGAGCGGTCCATTATGTCATCGTGGATAAGCGTGAAGCTATGGAAAACCTCGATTCCCGCCGCCGGCTCCAGGATCTCCGGAGTCAACTCATCCTTGTACAATGAATATGCTGTCAAACATAGCGTAGGGCGGATCCGTTTCCCCCCGATGGCGATCATATACCTGAGCGGATCGTAAAGCCCAGAAGGCTCGTCCGTGAACTTCATTTCCTTGAAAAGATTCTTGACGGCTGCGTCAATGGTTTCCTGTGTCAGCATTGTTTGTCATTTTTAGGGTCGTAAAGATAAGAATTTTATTTTGTTTATCGGTAATCTGGCGGTAGCTTCGCGCTTCAGTGCTTCGACAAGCTCAGCGGCCGCAGGCTCAGCGACCGGCTTGGAAGATCGCTGGACAACCGAAAACTCTCCGAGCAGTCACACGACGGTCGCTGAGCCTGTCGAAGCGTCCGCCCGTCGAAGCGACATTATGTTTTTGCGTTTTTCCTTTTCATTTGTATCTTTGCACCTGCGAAAGGGTCCGGCCCTCTGACAAAGGAACGGCCCTGTGTTCTTGAAACCACGTTAAAAACAAGAAAGAAAATGTCAAATTCAGTTAATCAACAGCGTGAGACGCTGTCTGTTACCTACGTTTGGATGTCAGTGACATTCTGCGTGTGTCTGGTTGTTTCCAACATCTTCATCCCTCGGCTTTGGCAGGTCGGTCCGCTTCCTGTCCAACTAACAGGTGCTGTGCTTCTGTTTCCGATTTCGTACATCCTTAACGATTGCCTTACAGAGGTTTATGGCTACAAGAAAGCCCGTCTGACAATCTGGATAGGCTTTGCGATGTGCCTGTTCGTGTCCATCGCATCGTTCATTGTCACGAAGTTGCCTAAACCGATGTACGAGGACAGTTATGCCGCCGCCGAGAGCTTTAACTCCCTGTTCGGACTGGTCCCGAGATCAATGATCGGCTCGCTTCTGGCCTTCATCGCCGGCTCGACGGTCAACGCGTGGATAATGTCAAAGATGAAGGTGGCGACCAAAGGTAAGGGCTTCGGCTGGAGGGCCATCATCTCCACCATCGGAGGAGAGGCTACGGATTCCCTGATCTTCTTCCCGATAGCGTTCGGCGGAATGCTGCCTTTCGGTGCGGTCATCAACCTGATGTTCACCCAGGTTGTCGCCAAGACCCTTTACGAGATCATCATCCTGCCTGTCACCTCTTGGGTGGTCAGAAAGGTTAAGGCGCATGAAGGAATTGACACCTACGACAACAATATATCGTATAATCCGTTTAAAGTTAATGAGATATAGTTCCGTCGGCTGATTCGGGAATATTCATTGGCATATTCCTGATCCGGCAGGTGGAAATTGAATATGCCGATGATGTCACCTTTGGCGGGATATGATTTTCGGCAGGTGATTTAGTAATAGTTTTGAATATTATGGCGGAAGGAAGAGAATTGGAGGGCTTGCAGTCCCTCGGCAAGAAGACTGAATATAAAAGCGACTACGCTCCGGAGGTTCTGGAGACGTTCGTCAACAAGCATCAAGGCAATGACTACTGGGTAAGGTTCAACTGCCCGGAGTTCACGAGCCTGTGCCCGATCACGGGGCAGCCGGACTTCGCCGAGATCAGGATCAGCTATATTCCTGACGTGCGGATGGTCGAGAGCAAGAGCCTGAAACTGTATCTGTTCAGTTTCCGCAACCACGGGGATTTCCACGAGGATTGCGTCAACAAGATCATGAAAGATCTCATCAAGTTGATGGATCCCAAGTACATTGAGGTCACCGGCCTCTTTACCCCGCGCGGCGGCATCTCCATCTACCCTTACGCCAACTACGGCCGCCCCGGCACCAAGTACGAGACCCTTGCCGAGCAGCGTTTCGCCACGCACGAGTGATACTTTAGGCATTTGACGGACAAAGAATTTCCATTCCTGAATTTTTCACGTTACAAAAA
>CAVKYA010000208.1:0-3026 GCA_963660255.1 Bacteroidaceae bacterium
GTCCCTCAGGTGGATGTGTCCGTGGAAGACCCGGGGGAGAAAGACCTCTATGAATATGGTACCGTCGCCCGTGTGATGAAGGTTCTTGAGATGCCTGACGGCACGATCACAGCCATTATCCAGGGTGTGAAGAGGATTCAGGTGACCGGTGTGGTCTCCTTCGAGCCATACATCACTGCGACCGTAAAGTATGTCGATGACATCATCCCGGAGAACGACAACAGCACCAAGATGATCGCCGAATCCCTTAAGGAGAAGGCCGCCGTCATCATAAAGTCATCGTCCTTCGCCCCGAAAGAGGCGGTGGGCGCGCTCAAGTCCATTGACAACTACGCTTTCCTTGTGAACTTCATCGCGACGACAGTCGAGATTGAAAACTTTATGGAGAAAGTCCAGCTGCTTGGAATCGATGACATCACCGTCCGCGCGATGAAACTTCTGCAAGTGCTTGACACGCAAATTCAACTGTTGAAGATCAAGCAGGAGATCAACCAGAAGGTCAAGAGCGACATCGACCAGCAGCAGAGGGAATATTACCTTAACAACCAGCTCCGTACCATTCAGGAGGAACTCGGGATGGACGAGGAGGAAGAGTTCGAGAAGTTCCGCGCCAAGGCCAAGACTAAGAATTGGCCTGAGGCTGTGGGCAAGCAGTTCGAGAAGGAACTCGCAAAGTTGGAAAAGTACAACCCGTCATCCCCGGACTATAGCATACAATATAATTATATAGAGTTCCTGCTCGACCTGCCTTGGGGTGAGATGTCAAAGGACAATCTCGACCTGAAGCACGCCCAGAAGGTTCTGGACAGCGACCACTACGGACTTGACACAGTGAAGGAAAGGATCATTGAATATCTCGCTGTCCTCAAGCTGAAAGGGAATATGAAGTCCCCGATCCTGTGCCTCTACGGCCCTCCGGGAGTCGGCAAGACTAGCCTCGGCAAGTCGATAGCCAAGGCTCTGGGCAGGAAATATGTCAGGATCGCCCTCGGTGGTATGCACGATGAGGCGGAGCTGCGTGGTCACAGAAAGACTTACGTGGGAGCCCTTCCGGGACGTATCCTGAACGGAATCGACAAGGCCGGCACATCCAACCCTGTCATAGTGCTGGACGAGATCGACAAGGTCGGCAACGACTACAAGGGTGACCCGTCGTCAGCCCTTCTGGAAGTGCTTGACCCTGAGCAGAACATAGCGTTCCACGACAATTATCTGGACATCGACTACGATCTCTCCAACGTGCTGTTCATCACCACGGCGAACAACATCTCCACGATCCAGTCCGCCCTGCTTGACAGGATGGAGCTGATCAACGTGACTGGCTACCTCGCCGAGGAGAAGATGGAGATCGCCAAGCGTTACCTCGTGCCTAAACAGCTGGAGGAACACGGAATAGGCAAGAAGGAACTTCGCATCGACAAGGCGGCTTTGGAGAAAATCATTGATGAATATACCCACGAGTCCGGTGTCCGTGGCCTTGAGAAGCAGATCGCCAAGATCGCCCGTGTGACGGCCAAGAAGATCGCCTTGGGAGAATCATATCCGACGGTCATCAAGAAGGAACATCTCAAGGAATATCTCGGACTGCCGACCAATTTCCACGACCTCCAGAAAGGCAATGAGGCTCCGGGAGTTGTGACCGGCTTGGCCTGGACGCAGATGGGAGGTGAGATTCTGTTCGTGGAGAGTTCGGTCAGCGGCGGAAAGGGTGTGATGACGATGACCGGTAATCTGGGCGATGTTATGAAGGAATCAGCCACGATCGCCTACCAGTACATCAAGGCCCATCCTCAGCTTGCCAAAATGACATCCGAGGAGTTCGGGGCCAAGGACATTCACGTTCACGTTCCTGAGGGAGCCGTGCCTAAGGACGGCCCGTCAGCGGGTATAACTATGGTCAGCTCAATGGTTTCCGCTCTTCGTGGCGAGGCCGTGAAGCCGGGAATAGCGATGACCGGTGAGATGACACTCAGGGGCCGTGTGCTTCCTGTCGGTGGCATCAAGGAGAAGATACTCGCCGCCAAGCGCGCCGGAGTCACCGAGATTGTCATCTCCGAGGACAACCGCAAGGATGTCGAGGACATCAAGCCGATCTACGTCGAAGGCCTGACATTCCATTATGTCAAGAACATTGACGACGTGATTTCGTACATATTCAAAGATTAATTTCTATCTTAGCGGTCGTTATGGACGTAAAGATAGAACAAAGTTGGAAGACAGCGCTGCAAGGTGAGTTCGATAAACCCTACTTTGCCGCGCTTGCGCGTTATCTGCACGGGGAGAAAGCACAGGGAAAGGTGATCTTTCCTCCGGGACCGGAGATATTCAAGGCATTCGAGCTGACGCCTGTCGATCAGGTCAAGGTCGTTATTTTGGGGCAGGACCCCTACCACGGCTACGGTCAGGCGATGGGTTTGAGCTTCTCGGTGCCGGACAACGTTCCCGCTCCGCCGTCCCTCAAGAACATATTCAAGGAGATTGAGGATGACCTCGGCATCAGGATGAGCGGCCGTCCGAACCTTGAGAATTGGGCTCGGCAGGGAGTGCTGCTTCTGAACTCGATTCTGACAGTCCGTTCCGGTGAGGCGGCATCACACAGCGGAATAGGCTGGCAGCAGTTTACGGATGCCGTCATCCGTTATATTTCAGATAATTGCAACGGAGTGGTCTTCTTGCTGTGGGGCAATTACGCCAGAAGCAAGAAAGAACTCATCGACACGTCCAGGCACTATGTGCTTGAGGCGGCGCATCCATCTCCGTTAGCGCGCGGGGCGTTTTTCGGCTGCCGTCATTTCTCAAAGACGAACGAGATTCTTGTGAGTGAGGGTAAGACTCCGATCAACTGGCAACTATAATCCGGCTTGATGGCCGACCATATTCAAAGAATTTATAATGAATCGTATAGCGTTGTTCCCGGGGTCGTTTGACCCGTTCACCTCAGGGCATCTGAACATCTTGACCAGAGCCTTGACGATTTTTGACGAGGTCATTGTGGCCGTGGGAATCAATCAGGACAAGCGCGGCTT
>CAVKYA010000208.1:3578-5026 GCA_963660255.1 Bacteroidaceae bacterium
CTCAAGGCTTATGAGCATTATCTGAATTCGCCTTTGATGGGAGACGAGGGTGTCGCGGTTCATCTTACCGACACTTGGTTCGCTTCGGGGCTTGTGAGTATGGGAGGAGATGAGGTGCTTCTCAACGCTAAGATATTCGCTGAATTCAATCGCCAGTCCCTTCTTGGAAAATCCGCTCCTTCTTTTACGATGGAGAGTTTTGAGGGGGATTCCGTTGCGTTCGGCGGCCCTGCTGACCGCTATCGGGTACTGCTTTTTTATGACACTGACTGCGCGAAGTGCAAATTGGAGACGATGCGACTCCGTCCTCTGCTGGATTCCCGGAACTGGCCGGTTGATCTCTATGCGGTCTATACCGGTGGCGACAAGGAAAATTGGCGGCAGTGGCTCTCTGACCGGATGAACATCAACGCTCCGAGAGCAAGAATATTCAACCTTTGGGATCCGGAGGTCAAGTCGGACTATCAGATGAAATACGGTGTCCTGCAGACTCCGAGGATGTTTCTGGTTGACAAGGATGGAACTATAATCGGCCGTGGACTGGACAGCTCTGCACTTGAGCGTCTTCTCGATATTGTCCTCCCGGCTTTTGTGGACTATGAATATGGCAGCGCCGCCTCCGCCACCCTGATGGACAATCTGTTCGCATCGTATGACGATACTATCCGGTCGCTGAGCCTGTCGAAGCGACATCATCGTGAGTCCGGTTGGTTCGACAGGCTCACCAACCGAAAAGACCGGTCGCTGAGCCAGTGGTTCGACAAGGCTCACCAACCATCGAAGCATCCGTCTTACACAAGAATCCTCTCGATGGCCAAAGCCTTGGAAGACCGTACTTTGTCTAAAGCCGACACCATCTCCTTCAAACACCTCGAAGGCGACCTCCTCTACTGGCTTACCTCCCGCCGCGACGAACAAAGCAAGGAAGGCACTCTTCCTTTCATCAATGAATATATCCTCTCCCGCCCAGAGATCTGGACCACGCAAGACGATACCCTCAAGGTCGTAGGCCTCGCCCGTATGATGAAAGATCTCCTCTCTCGTACCCCCGTCGGCTCGAAATTGCCGAGATATGAGATTCCCGGCTGGAACAACATCCGGAGAAAAGGTGGCTACATAGTTTTCCACACCGAAGGTTGTCCGTTCTGCAAGTCCGAACTCGCCGCCGCCGACTCTCTTGGCCTGCGGACTTTGGAAGTGAACGTCGATGAGATAATGCTCTCCAACCCGGATCTCTCCAGGACCCTTCTTGACACTTTTGACCTCTCCTCAATGCCGTTTATCCTTGAGATAGGCCGCCACGGCATCATCCGCCGCCGTTACATCTCGTTTCTATCCGGCCGCTGAGCTTATTTTGTCCGGTCGCTGAGCTTGTCGAAGCGACATATATTTAAGAAGCTGTTTTGATTTGTTTGAAATGTTCTTTGAGGTGAAAAATCTTCATCTTC
>CAVKYA010000209.1:0-1837 GCA_963660255.1 Bacteroidaceae bacterium
AGGTCAAGAACTCCGCCGACTTCATCGCCGCCATCCGCGAACGCCTCGAAAAGCGCCTCGCGTAAGGCAGTGCTACCTGACCACAGTGTCACCCGAAGCACGTTGCGTAAGGTCACACAACCCGGTCGCTGAGCCTGTCGAAGCGACCCTCCGTACAAGATACTGATTAACGTCACTAAATAGTGGCGCCAGTGAAAAAGACTTCCCGAAATTTTGCACGTTACCAAAATTTCGGGAAGTCTTTTTCACTGCCGCTATCTTCCACACGTTTGCTTCTCGGTGCGCCAGCTATTCCGTTTTGCTCACGGCCTCGCTCTTTTCCACTATCGGTGCGTCAATCACGGCTTTTCAATCACAGTCTTTCCATCATATACCCTTACGTGCGTAAAATCCTCAATTCCGCGCACCTCATATTCTTTCTAATTTTCGGCTTGAGTGGCAGATTTGCGGCTTTGACCTTGTCTGGCGGCATAGCGGGATCTCATCTTCGTTTAGTCCTAAATTTTCCTTCAAAGCGACAGTTTTTGTCGCTCTTGATTGTTATATTTGCAAAAAGACGTTCTGAATATGTTGAACCAGATCAAGCGGTTAAGCGCGATAGTGAACAAACTCAGCGGCATCAGTGAATATGTCAGCAAAGGGGATCTGTTGGAGGCTATGTCAGGTGATATGGCTGAGAACGGTCCCTATACTTTGCGGACTCTCCAGCGGGACATCAGGACCATTGAGGAGGCCTTCGGAATGGAGATCGAGAATGTCAAAGGGAAAGGCTATCGCATAGTGGGTCGGGATCCGGTTTACACCGACCGGTTCAAGGAGCTTCTTTCCGAGTTCGAGATTCTGAGTACAGTCGGCTCTGACTCCGGAACACGTGACTACATCATACCGGAGCAGAGGAGAATGACGTTCAGTGTTGATATTCAGAAAGTCATAATGTCGGTAAAGCAAAGGCGAAAGGTGCTCTTTTCATATTCATTGCCAAGGCTTGGAGGCAAGGAGGCTGAATATCTCGCCGAGCCGTATTTCCTGAAGCAGTCGCAGAACCGTTGGTATCTTGTGGCGATGGTCGAGGGAATTCTGAAATGCTTCGAGTTGGGCAGGTTCAAATCCTTCAAGGTGCTGGACGAGAACTTCATCCGTGATGAAACTGTCCGTGCGGAGAACCTTTTCCGCGATTGCTTCGGAATATGGGATGACCCGAAGATGCCAGTCGAGGACATTCGTTTGAGGTTCAGCCCATTGGATGGCCGCTTCATCAAAACCCTTCCTATTCATTCCTCACAAAATATCAAAGAGACCGATGAATATGTCGAAGTGACCCTCCGCCTGAAAATCACCAACGATTTCGTGATGGCCCTCCTCTCCCGAAGCTCCTCCGTCGAAATCCTCGCGCCCCAATCCCTCAAGGACCGGATGAACGCCATCTGGACCGCCGCGTTGGAGCGGAATAAATGATTGTTAATCATTTTGTTCGATAATAAGATGCTCAGAGATCCTGAGGAGACATATTCATTGAAGGAAAAATTGGCGGTGGCGGCGGTGCTGCTTCTGCCGGTGGCGCTTGCTGCAGTGGCGATGATTGGGGAGAAGAGACGGGAGATGGAGGTGGAAGCGATGAAGAATAGGCCGGTGCGGTACTATGATTACACTGTCCGGCCGGTGGACACGGTTTTGAACCATCCTGTCGGGTTGCGGGGAAGGCCATTGATTGAGGATTCCGGACGGGGTAACGGCGTGGTGTTGAACTCCGGCGGAAAGAAAATCGTCACCGGCCTTTCTTCGGAAGAGATTCTTGAACAGCTTGACCTTGACTATCAGGATGTCTATGACTATTACG
>CAVKYA010000209.1:2598-4964 GCA_963660255.1 Bacteroidaceae bacterium
GCTTCTGAAATTGACTCTTGGAATAATGAGGAGTTCCTTTGCCACAGTATGATGATGCGGGATGGGCAGCTGACCCGCGCCGCCATCTTGCTGCTAGGCAAGCCTTTGTCCATTCAGAAGATATATCCGGCGGTGGCGCAGATAACGTGGACTTGGCAGGATGAGAATGACATTGTGCAGGATTATGAGCATTTCACCATCCCGTTTATCCTGACTGTGGATAAGGTGCTGAGCAAGATACGTAATGTGACGATGCGTGAACTGCCGGGTGGAACGTTGTTCCCGGACACGATGAAGCAGTATGATGAATATACCATCCGTGAAGTCTTGCACAATGCCATAGCGCATCAGGATTATACTCTCAGGCAGAGAATTATCTTTGTGGAAAGCCCTGGTAAACTGTATTACGAGAATGGTGGTACGTTTATTCCCGGCACAATTGAGAATGTTCTTGAGCACAAGGGACCTCAAAAGCACTACCGCAACGAGTGTCTCTGTCGAGGAATGGTGAATTTCAATATGATAGACACCGTCGGGCGTGGCATCAAGAAAATATATACCGAACAGCGCAACCGATTTTTCCCGATGCCGGATTATGAGATCGACAATGAGCATCGTAATGTGGGTGTTACCATCTATGGAAAGATGATAGATGAGAAATATACGGACCTGTTGCGACAAAGTAATTCTTTAACTTTAAAGGAATGTATTTGGCTTGATGCGGTACAGAAACACCATTCTATCACTAAGGTTGCTGCAAAGCATCTTCATAGCAAAGGACTTATTGAAGGGCGTTTCCCTAACTTTACCATATCTCTTTCCGTGGCAAAGATGACAAAGCAGATCGGTGTTTACACGATGGAAAAAGGCCTTGAGGCAAAGGCGATGGAAAAGATGATTCTTCAGTTGGCTAAAGACGCAGGTGTCGATGGCTTCAAATTATCAGATGTCTTTGATGCTTTGCATAAGAGTCTACCTTCTGCGAGTACTGACGAATCAAAGAGAAGGTTTTTAGGGCGTATGTTGGCCAAAATGGCCAAAAAGAATCTTATTTCCATCGATGGGCGTAAATGGTATATAACCGAAAATGGATTAAGTATTTTTTAGATTTCGGCTATAATTCGGCTATAATTCGGCTATAATTCGGCTATAATTCGGCTATAATAGATATCTCATCATATAGGAAAATGGTATTAACAATCTCTATGCAAGGAAAATACAAAATAGTTACCCTGTGCGGAAGCACGCGGTTCAAGGATGAGTTTCTGAGGGTGCAGAAGGAACTTACCCTTAAAGGTTATATTGTGATTTCGGTCGGGCTGTTCGGGCACAGTGGTGATGACGAGGTACTGGATGACGGTGTGAAGGCAATGCTGGATGAGATGCATCTGGCGAAGATTGATATGGCCGATGAGATATTCATTGTCAATCCTGGCGGCTATATCGGGAAAAGTACATCGAGGGAGGTCGTCTATGCTCGAAGTCACGGGAAGCAGGTGCGGTCGTTGTGCCCGCTTCCGGATGATGCCAGTGAGGGTGTTTGCGGTTGTCAAATAAGACGCGTCACGCCAGCTATGATTACCGCACTGAAGGACGATGAGGTGTTCGTGTTTGGCAGCAATAAGGAAGGAATGCATATTGGAGGTGCGGCAAGAGCAGCTTTTGAGAGGTTCGACGCGAAATGGGGTGAAGGCATCGGGATGACCGGCCGCTGCTATGCTATCCCTACAATGGACGGTAGCATTGACATCATCCGCCACCACGTGGATGACTTTACTGAATATGCAAGGACTCATCCCGAACTGACATTCCTTGTGACTCCGATCGGCTGCGGAATCGCCGGATGGCACGTGGACGAGATCGCTCCGCTTTTCAAGGACGCCTCGCGACTTGGCAATGTCACTTTGCCGGAGAGTTTTTGGAAAGTCTTGGATTTATGAAAATTGAAGAGGCTATACTTTATGTGCTAGCCGAGAGAGGAGGCGGGCTGCGGACGACGGAACAAATCGCGGAAATCATCAACCGGCATCGGCTGCACATCCGTAAGGACGGACAGCCGGTGACCGCGGCGCGGGGTTATGCCGTGGTTGTGCGTTACCAGGACACTTTCGTCAAGGCGGAGGGGCGGATAATGCTGATGATCTGATTTTCGATTACTTTCAAATAATGGCTGTTGCTGACAATCCTTTATTTAGATTAGTCGTGAAAGGTCTCTTTTTTTTTGGTTTATATTATAAACTTGTTTATATTTGCAATGCCATTGGGGCTGATGCGCAGAGCCGCTAATGGCGAGAATAATGTAAATCAAAACGTTATGGAAACGAATAACAATCTTTCCGCTGAACAGAGTCTGAAAATCATCAGCG
>CAVKYA010000210.1:0-4955 GCA_963660255.1 Bacteroidaceae bacterium
TGATCATATTCGGAATGCATTTCACCCTGTTCGGGATAGGCAATGACAACACGCTGTCCAGATTGGACGGGGCTATATTCCTTATACTTTTCGCCACTTATATGTACTGGTCCTTCAAGTCGGGAAAGGTTGAGGAAACTAATGATGTGGCGGAACCGGAAAGCAGAAAAATATGGGTGGCAATCCTAATGGTTCTGGGGGGATTGGCTGCTCTGATCTTCGGAGGCGACAAGTTTGTGGACAGTGCCACCAATATCGCCAGAATACTGAACATCAGCGACAAGTTCATCGCTGTCACGATCCTTGCGGGCGGCACATCAATGCCGGAACTCGTCACCTGCGTGGTGGCGGCGGCAAAGAAAAAAGGTCAATTGGCACTCGGGAATATTCTTGGCTCGAACATCAGCAACATCCTACTGATTCTTGGAGTTTCCGCTATCGCCTACAAACCTCTTCCGGGATCTCCATCCGGCCTGTCATTCTCAGGAATGACTTTCATAGATCTCGGAATATTGCTCCTCGGGGCATTGTTGATCTGGGGCAGTGCGTTCACAGGAAAAGACCGGAAACTGGACAGAGCCGATGGATTCATTCTGCTCACCTGCTTCGCCGGTTATATGGCATGGCTGCTGATCAACTTGTAAATGAATATATTAACACATAATAACGATGAAATTCAAACCAACAAATTACCAGCTTATGAACGTCGGTACCGGAAGAATATTCCAGGATGCCGGTTGGTCATTGGCTGATCCGGAGGCTTCCGCACCGTCATTGGTAAGGGCCGTGTATGAGAATGAGAAGTTCACACCACGTGACGATCTCAAAGGGCTTTACAGGTATGCCGAATGGCTTCCGATCAACAGGACGCTGAAAAATTCGCACGCCCCTGTGACCTATAAGAGCAAGGGGCTCGCCGAGCTTCTCGGGATGGAAAACCTGTACATAACCTTGTCCGGGTATGTTCCTAAGCGTGGTGCCAAGATGGAGACCTGCTCCTTCAAGGAGACCGAGGCGTTCTCCGTCTGCGCAAGGCTGCCTAAAAACGATAAGCACATCCTCGTTGTTCAATCAGCAGGCAATACGGCCAGGGCTTTCGCCCGTGTCTGCTCGGACAACGACATTCCGATCGTAATCTGCATTCCAAATGACAACATCAACGATCTCTGGTTCTTAAAAAGGCTCAAGCCTTGCGTGAAAGTCATCGCTACGCCAAATGGCACAGACTATTACGATGCCATAGCCCTTGGAGAGAAGCTTTGCAAGGATCCTCGCTATCTGGCCGAGGGTGGTGCGAAGAATGTCGCCAGAAGAGACGGAATGGGCACAACACTTCTGAGTGCCGTAGAGGTCATTGGAAGGATTCCGGATGCATATTTCCAAGCCGTCGGCAGCGGAACCGGTGCGATCGCCGCGTGGGAGAATGCTTGCAGACTCGCCAAGGACGGCCGTTTCGGTGAGAACAAGATGAGGGTCTATTGTGCTCAGAACGCTCCGTTCACCCTTATGTACGATTCCTGGAAAGCCGGATCAAGAGAACTTGTGCCAATTACTCCGGAAGAGTCCAGAAAGAGCGCCGAGGTGATCCTCGCCAAGGTTCTTTCCAACAGAAAACCACCGTACAGCCTTGCCGGAGGCCTGTTCGACACCCTCAAGGAATCCAACGGGGACTTCTTCAAGGTCACCAACGATGACATAGTCTATTGGATGCTCCAGTTCTTCAACAAAGAAGGATACGACATATTCCCTGCCGCCGCATCCGCTGTGGCCGCTTTGAAGAAGGCTCTCGATGAAGGTACCGTCAAGAAGGATGTGACCGTGATGCTTAACATCACCGGCGCCGGAATGCTCAACGCCACCAGCAAAGGCTTCGAGCTAAAGAAGCCAGACCTTATCCTCAGCACGGACCTCTCCGCCGAGGAGGTCATCGCAAGCGTTGATCGGCTGTTTTAATGATAACAAAAATGTTTACGTAAATAACTAATTTGTTTTAATCTATGTAAATCAAGCATATATTAAATAGTCAATCATATAGGCAAAAAAACGCACAGCGTTCAGAAAATAAAAATTCCCAAATTTTGGTAACGTGCAAAATTTGGGAATTTTCTATTTTTGAACGGCCTTCCTCGTTTTGTAGAAGGCTTTAATCGTATCGAATGTCGCTTCGATGCTTCGACAAGCTCAGCAACCGCAGGCTCAGCGACCGCGCACGCTAAGCAAAGATTTTGGTGAGCTTGCCGAACCACGAGCTCAGCGACCGGCTTGTGCGCTATTCCTGACGAAGCGGCTCACCGGAAACGAGACGCTCCTTGGACTCAACCGGATTGGAGTAGATGCGAAGGAATATGTCACGAAGTTCGGCACGGTTCAGCCTACGCTCAACCTTGTCCAACCGATGCTCAGTATATTCAGTGAACTTCTCCACATCCTCAGGCGTATAGAGCTCCGCATACTTATAACTATGATTAACAAGGTCATATGCGATGTAATTCGTCTTCCAAAGCTGATAACCCGCGATGATCCTCTTGTCAACAGCGTGCCTGATCGCCTGATAACGGTCATTCTTGTCGCAATGCGACGCCAACTCGATCTCGTCAGGAGTTATCGGCAGACCGAAGTTTAGATGCACATTACCTTTCTGCTGGCGGATACCCATAACAATGCTGTGCATATCCTCGGTATGAGTCTTGACATATTTCTGAGTCCTGGAGATAAGGATCTCACGCGCCTTGCGGACATCGCACGGCTCATATTCATAAGATATGCTGAGAGGAACAATATTCAGCTCAGAAAAATTATCCTTGAACGACTTTGTGCCGCTCATATCCAGCATCTTCAGCAAGCCCTGCTCCGTCGTATCGATTCCGTCCTTCGTTCGTCCCTGCCTCTGTGCCAACCAAATAGACGACTTACCGGAAGTGATGGTTTGGCGGATATATTTGGAAAGAATCTGTGATGACAGATAGAGTTCCCTTGCCGAGATGCCGCGGATCACACGGATCATCCTGTTGGATCGGAGAAGATATTCAACAGTCTTGCTCTGTTTGATGAGGTTGTCGCCGACGCAGATCTCCGTCATCGGAATGCCGTTCCTGAAAAGAACCTGCTGGGTGATCGCGGGATCTAGGATGATGTCCCTGTGGTTGGACATTGCAAGGAATTTCCCCTTGAGCTCCTTGATGTAGCTTATTCCGTCATACGAGAAATTATGGATAGTGTTCTCCATTACCCAAGACACAGCCTTGTTCATCACAATCTCCTGGAACTCATCTATATTATGCACGCTTTTCAGCGCGTTCCTAAGGAATGTGATCGGCTCGTCAGGGAATAGATATTCAGAAATAGCGAGTACTGCGGGATGATTCGCGACCTTGTTCAGGGCCTCGACCGCCTCGGCATCGTTGTAAGGACAGATGCTTTCAAATTCAGATGAATCAGCCATAATAAATCATCATTTGTTATCTTTGCAAATGTAAGCAATTTACTTAATATTCGCAAAGCCTTGTAACAATCAATCCTCAAACGACTTAGGAACTACGGCGAAAAAGCAGCGAGCTGTCCCCGTAGCTCAGGAAGCGGAAACCGTGCCCGAGGGCATAATCGTAGATGGTCTTCCAGTCACCGCCGACAAACGCTGAAATCAGCAGGATCAGAGTACTTTCCGGTTGGTGGAAATTCGTTATCAAAAGGTCAACAAGCCTGAAACGGAAGCCCGGCACAATGATGATTCTGGTGCCGACCTTGAGCTCATTCTGCCCGTTATTCTCCAAATATGAGATGATAGCGTCCAACGACTCTTCCAATGAATATGAATACTCACGCTCGTACGGAACCCATTGGCCAACATCCTCAGGTCCGCCTTTCTCGATGCAGCTCACGCCGACATAGTACAGGGATTCCAAAGTACGTACGGAAGTCGTTCCTACAGCGATCAGCTTGCCTTTGTTGGCACGGATGCGCCTGAGAAGTTCAAGAGTGACCACAAACGGCTCCCTGTGCATCGGATGATCAGCCACATCGGAACTTTTGACAGGAAGGAAAGTGCCGGCGCCTACGTGAAGGCAGACATTCTCACAATCAATACCTTTTGCGGCGATGCCATCCAGAACAGCCTGCGTGAAATGCAGCCCGGCGGTAGGCGCCGCCACGGAGCCGCGAATATGCGCATACAAGGTCTGATAGCGCTCAGTGTCAATCGATTCCGTCTCACGGTTCAGGTACGGTGGGATCGGAACAGTGCCGCACAATTCCAGAACACGGGAGAAAGGATTGCCGTCCCGCCAGGAGAACTCCACGATTCCGGTCTCACCGTTACGCTCAATCAGGCTGGCTTTCAACCCCATAGCGGAGATCAACTCATTGTCGCCAGGATTATACAAGGAAAGAATGTCGTTTTTCCAACGTTTCGCGTTTCCGATGACGCACTTCCAGCGGCAACGCTCGGTGGCTGCGAAAGCGGTGTTATATTCAGGAGGATTGACTGGCTCAAGGCAAAATATCTCGATGTGCGCACCGGTTTCCCGCTGAAAATGAAGCCTCGCGGGCACAACCTTGGTGTCATTGAATATCATAAGAGAACCCGCTGGCAGGAGAGAAGGAATATCCTTGAATATATACTCGCTGACATTTCCGTCCTCATAGCGCAGAAGCTTGGACGCATCCCTTTCAGCAAGCGGATATTTCGCGATCCGCTCGTCAGGAAGAGGGTAGTTGTAATCCTCTATTTTTACCGAAGGTATCATCTCATTGAGATTTTAAAATTACATACAAAGTTAACCTAAGTATAAGAAATATCAAATTCTCGGGATTGTCATATTTCTAAACATTTTAATAGCTAAAATTGGTTTACAAAACCTAAAATATAATTCACTTTTGTAAATACAGCGATAATTACCGAAACAAATTATTTTTTGTGTCATAAGAGTAAATTATCGTCAGCGTTATAGGTGCATAAT
>CAVKYA010000211.1:0-4934 GCA_963660255.1 Bacteroidaceae bacterium
GCACCGATTCTCGGCTCGGCCGTCAGATTCGACAGGACGATGTCGCCATCCTTTGTCATTCCTGAATCATCCTTGCAGGAAAAGAATATGGCCGAGCAGGCGATCAATATCAAGTAGATGATTTTCTTCATATTCATCAAATTTTATCAGTTCAAATCAATAGTCTCCACTACCATCCCGGGTTCTGCCAGTCGGTTCCGGTAAGTTCCAGAACCTTCGAGACTTCGGTGAGGTCGATCGGGTAGAGAAGGAATTTGTCCGTCGTGGTCAAGCGATTGCCAAGAACGAAACGCTCGTAGGTGAGATTCTCGCCTGTGCCTGACACCCTCATTCCAGTCACTGTTGATGTGGCCGAAAGGGTTTTCCAACGACGCAGGCTGAAGTAATAGTCCGCCTCAAGGGCAAACTCGACCCTACGGTCGTTGCGATACCTCTTCTCGAAATCAACGACTGTGAGGCCGCTTGGAATCTCAGGCATCCCTACCCTCGCGCGGACAGCGTTGACGGCTCCACGGGCAGACATATTCAGTCCTGAGACATTGACAACCTGATCTGGTCCGACAGCCTGATAGGCCACTTCTGCGAAGTTATAATAAAGCTCGGCAAGGCGCACAACTCGCATATAACCATCTGAGTTGGAGTTCCTGTTGGAAGCGTCGTGGGCGTATTTGCGCATATAGTAGCCAGTGTGAGTGTACCTTATGCTGGTGGCGTTCAGTCCGCAGTTCGTTCCAGCGATTGTGGAGATCTCATCCTCTCCCCTGAGGCTTCCGTTGTAGAACACGGTCGCATAGAAGCGAGGATCCCTATTATCATAAGGCTTGGTCTCATCGTAGCCGGATTCTGTGTTGATGATCGGCTGAAGGTGCTGATCGTCGCTGTACCCTGTGATGGCAGGCTTGCCGTTCGCCATCTCGTAGGCATCCACAAGTTCCTGGGTCGGGCAGGTGCCGGCCGTGGCGCTTCCGCTCACGATCGGAACACCGCAGCTTGACCAGACAGCGGTACGCGTGCCACCATAGATGGTCTCCTTGTCCTGAGCCCTCATATCATTAGGATCGTAGAGGAAATACGAAGCGTAAGCGTTGTAGCCAGCACTCGCCGTGGTCCAAAGGCTGTAGTCATTGGCAAGAACCTTGGACAGAGCGTCAGCGGCTATGTCAAGAGCCTCATCCGCAGTTAAGCTACCATCACCCATAAGAGGACTGATGACGTATGTGGCTGTCTCGCTCCTGATAGCCTGCGCAAGAGCCTTTGTCGCCATTCCCCACTGCTGAGTACGATAGACATAAGAATATGCATCCGAATCCTCAGTGGCTATCGCCGCGTCACAATCGGCCAGAATCTGTCTGGCCACTTCGGAAACCGTAGCCTTCTTGTCAGTGGAAAAATCGTGATTGGTGCCAAGATCCGAAGTGATCAGCGGAAGTTGACCGTATCTCTTCATAAGCTGAAGATAATACCAAGCCCTGAGAGTCAGAGCCTGAGCCTTCCAACCGGCCCTTTCCCAGTCCTGCATCTCGGCTGTGGCTCCATCGATGTTGGCGAGGAACACATTACACTTGCGCACGCCCTCGAAGTAGTTGCCCCAAGGATTGCCGTCCCAGTTGTGGTCGGCGAAATTGCTGGACGTGATGTTTGAGTTGTACCAGATATCATACGAACTGCCGGCCGTGATGTCTTGACTGTTCTGGGCATCATCCGTAAAGGAGCCGACATTGACTGATGGATCCTTGATATAATTGTAGCAGGCGTTGAGATAGCCTTTTGTCCTATTTCTATCCTTGAACACCTCGGACATATCGATGGTTCCGTTGGTACGGAGATCCAAAGCATCCTGACAGGCGGACAATGCCGCGACTGCTGCCATCACAAGAATAAGTATGCGGAATTTTTTCATAATATTCAGATTTTCCATTAGAATGTAAGGTTGATTCCAAGTCTGTACATCCTGTAAATCGGGAATGCAGAGCAAGAGCCCTCGACAGGAGTGTCGTTTGTCTTCATTCCATCGATCGTGAAGAGATTCTGACCACTCAGATAGACCTTGAAAGCGCTTGCGTTAAGGAAATCGCAGACTTTCTTAGGCATCTTGTAGGAGATCTCGGCCGTCTTCAGGCGAAGGAACGAGGCATCCTTGAGGAGATAGTCATTCGTCTGGAGGTTGGTCGTGGCTGTCGTGGAAAGGGCAGGGAAACCTATTTCCTCATCGTTGAGCCACTTCTCTGCGGTCCAGGCTGACTTATGGCTTTCAGTAAACACTCCGTCATAAGCAGACTGGAAAGAAAGCAACTCATTGTAGTTTCTCTTATACCCTCCAAGTCCCTGGAACAGAAGGTTCACCTCAAAGTTCTTGATGTTGAAGCCGACATTGAACGCGAAGTTGTACTTAGGAAGCGAACCATTGCCAAGAGGAGCCATATCCTTCTCGTCGATGACACCATCCCCGTTCAAATCCTTGTACTTGATGTCACCAAGACGCGGTGTGCCGAATGAATATTTCGGGCCGGCCTCGATCTCTTCCTGGAAGTTGTACAGGCCGTTGCCGTTGCTGTAGTCGGTCAGGTAGCCCCAAGACTGTCCGAGAGGATAGCCTTCGGTACGGTAACGGTAAGCATAAGTGTCATTGTAGGCGGCCTCGCCGATATAGATGACCTTGTTCTTGCTATAGTCCAGATGACCGGCAAGGAACAGACCGAAATCAGAATTGAAACGCTTTCTGTAGCTAACAGAGATCTCCCATCCCTTGTTCTCGAACTCACCTATATTCGTGATAGGATATGCTCCGAGAGGAATACCTTGATAAAGAGGAACTTTCGAAGTTGAGTTAATCACTCCATTGTTCAGTTTCTCTCTGAATATGTCAAAGGAAACCTGGAACTGGTTGGCGATTCCGAGATCGATACCAACGTTTGTCTTGTAGATTCTCTCTGGCTCAAGATTAGGGTTTCCGTAAACTGACTCGTTGGTATAATATTCAAGATAAGGAATCTTTCCTCCGGCGGTACTGTTCACCTGATCCTTGTAAGCGTATCTGTCAAATCCGGTGGCATCGTTACCTGTGACAGCATAAGAGCCACGAACCTTCAGCAAAGACAGCCAAGGAATATTCTCCTTCACAAAACTCTCGTTGGAAGCGATCCAGGCGGCAGAAACCCCTGGAGTCCAGATGAAGCGGGTCTTTCTCGGGAAATAGTCTGATCCTGAATATCCTGTCGAAAGCTTCACGGCGTACCTCTTGTCAAAGTCATAAGCCACTTCCGCTCCTGAATATACCCGCCTGAAATCGTATGTGGCACCTCCGGCAAGGTTATCGAACACCTGATAGGTCATATAGGCGTTGGCGTTCAGGTGATGCCTGCCGAAATACCTCTGCCAGCCGGCCTCCCCTTTATAGGAAAAATATCCATACAAGGCAGTACCTTTGGCGTATGTCAGATTCGTGTTGATCGTGGTTCCGTAATGAGTGAACGTAAGGTCACTCCAATCGTCATCGCGGATGTACCTGGCATAGTCCTGAGTGTTGGAAGTGATTGAGTTGATGTAGGAAAGGTAACCGACACTGCCACCTGCCCAAAGCCCAGGAGTCAGGAACGAAAGGTCAAACTTGAGTCCGGCCTGACCGTAGATGTTGGTGTTCATCTCATTGTTGTACCCACTGCGGTTCAGGAATCCGTAAGGCGAGAAATTGATGTTCGGAGTGGTGACAACTTCCCCGCCCTCTTCTATAACATTACCTTCATCATCCGTGACGGTAGGGGTCACAGGACCGTAGATAAAGGAAGGCATACCGGTGATGATGGTGTAAAGGGTCTCGTTGCAGTTCACGGCGCCACCAGGTGTGTGTGCCCTTACGATGGAACCTGCCAGATTCGCCCAAAGACTGATGTAGTTGTTGATCTTCACATCCACATTGGAGCGGAAGTTGATCCTATACTTCTCGTTGTCAGCCTTGTATTTGGTCTGATCCGCGTTCCAGAAACTCCCCTGACGCAGCACGTTGAAGTTGGAGTAGAACCTCACATTCTCGTTGCCGCCTGTAGCATCAAGAGCGATTCTCTGCTGATTGGAAAAATCACGGACAAGCATATCGTACCAGTTTGTGTTCGGGTAAAGATCATTTCCTCCATTCCTGAATCCTTCCATAGCCTCCTGAGAGAAGTAACGGTACTCTCCAAGTCCGTCATTCACCGCAGCCTGATTTCGGAGAGTGGCGAACGTGTAGGAATCGAAGCTGTGGATTCTAGTCGTAGGCACCTGGACCGTCTCAGAAATGTTCACTCCTACCTTCAATTTTCCCGGGGTACCGCGCTTGGTGTTGATGACAATCAAGCCGTCGGCTCCTTTCACGCCATAGATGGCCTGAGACGCTCCGTCTTTGAGGATGGAAACCGACTCTATCTCCTCAGGAGAAATCCTGTAGAGAATGTCGTGAGCGAACGAGTCGTAGAGGATTCCGTCAATCACAACGCTGGCTATTCCTCCGTGAAAAGTGGAGTAACCGCGAACGTACATATTCAGAGACTCATAAGCCGGCTCGAAAGTTGACTCCATCGTGGTGAGTCCCGAGAACATTCCGGAGAACGTTCCCTGGAGACGTGTCATAAGCGATCTTCCAAGTTTCTCGCCATCAGCTGTCGAGACAGCGTCGGAAAGGACTTCCCTGCTCTGTTTGGAAAGACCTATGTTGACATTCTCGGCAAGATTGTGCGCGTCATCCTCAAGGGTGACCTCCATCTGTGAGGAAGCCTTTGCGGATGTCGGTTTGAATCCAAGAAGCGAAAACTCCAGTTCTCCGGACTTGTTGACCTTGGCCGTATACTGTCCGTTCTTGTCGGTGATGTACAAGTCCTTGTGGTTGGACGAGACAATCACACCGGGCAACGGGTTACCGTAGATGTCCCTTACGGTACCGGCGACAGTGATGTCCTGCG
>CAVKYA010000212.1:0-4914 GCA_963660255.1 Bacteroidaceae bacterium
GTGAGCAGAATGTCGTCAAGGTGATCGTCGTTCCGGGCAAGATAGTAAACTTTGTATTGAAATAGTCTATGTCGATTGATTCTTCGACAATCCTCAGAGGGTTCAAGGAATATATCTTGATAACCCTCGGCATTGTCATCTACACGGTGGGTTGGGCGATATTCCTGACTCCTAACAACCTTATCGGAGGCGGTGTCTCCGGTATAAGCGCCATCATCCAGTATGCCACTGGCATCAAGATGGGATATTCCTATTTTGTGATCAACACGATACTGTTGATAATCTCGGTCATCATCATCGGCCCTGCGTTCGGAGCGAAGACGGTGTATGCCATAGTGCTTGCCTCAGTCTGTCTGAATGTGTTCCAGTCCATTATTCCGGAGACCATCATCCAGGATTTCGCATTGTCGAACGGGAAGCTGATGTGCTCTATAATAGGCGGTTCGATGGCCGGAGTGGGAATAGGTATGTCCATATCGCAGGGCGGAAGCACGGGAGGAACGGACATCATCGCTATGATCATCACGAAGTTTCGGAACATTTCTCCGGGACGCATCATCCTGATAATAGATGTTTTCATCATCACATCGTCGCTATTGTTCCCTTCGTTTGACGCCAGTGGTCAGGTGATTCCGTTTGACGCCAAGTTCTCCATCGCCGTCTATGGTATGATCATCGTGACGGTAAACGGCTATGTGGTCGATCTTTATCTGGCCGGTTCGAAGCAGAGCGTCCAGTTGTTCATCCTCTCAAGACATTTCGAGGAGATCGCTGATATGATCGCCAAGGAATTTCATAGGGGAGTGACTATCCTGAACGGAGAGGGGTGGTACACCAAGCAGCCCGCTTCCGTCCTTATGGTCATCACCAGAAAGACGGATCTGAACCTTTTGCTGAAGTCGATAAAGCGTGTGGATCCGGACGCTTTCCTTTCAATATCCTCGGTTAGCGGAGTTTATGGACAAGGTTTCGATTCCATAAAGGTCGCAAAGAAAAAATAAATTTTGATAAAGAATATTTCCAAATCATTTTTTACCCCCGGAACAACCACGTTCCGGGGGCTTTTTCTTGATATCTTGGTTCAGAACCATAACCCATTAATATTAACCATCTATGTTTACAACGACCCTTGTAGCGATTATGGCGATCGTGGAATTGTCATTCTTCCTCATCTATGACCTGAGAATGAGTAAAGGTAACCGGAACGCAAGGTATGTCATCCGTCTTATGTCTTGCGCCGGCGGAGTGTTGTTGATCGTGTCCGATTTGCTGCTGCCACCTTCACTTGAGATGCAGGAGCTTGCCGCGGACTTTACTTTCTCGATGGCGATACTTGTGACTTACCCCTGCTCGTCCGAAAAGCCGGAACCATCTTTGAGATCTTCCACAATCCTTACCGTCACGGGCATCTTCGCGTTACTGTTCTTCAGTTTCAAACCTCCTGGCACTCTTGGCTTCAGGTCCCAGCGGATAGTCTGTTCTGTCGGACCGGTAATATTCTTTGTCCTGCTGCATTTCCTTTGTGTGGCTTACCGAAAATTCTCCGGAATCAGGTCAATGTTCAGAAACACGGCGGTCTGGCACAGCGTTGAGGATTATTCCCGCTTTCTCTATTCGATGGGATTCCTCGGTACGTTGTTGCTCTTCCTGTGCGCTGTCTCGGCTTCCGGCCATTTGGGCGAGATCCTTACCCTGATGTCACTCCTGCTGTCAATGGCTCTTTATTCACTTTTGTTCCTGAGAGCGGCCACGGGAAGAACCTATATGATCAAGGTCGCGACGGAAAAGCGGATAAAGGACATCATCAAAGGCAATCTCCGAACTTCCTATATTGATAAGAGTGAGGAGGATGCGAAGATGAACAATCTTTATAGGCGTGTCATAATGTATATGGAGGAAAGAAAACCGTATCTGGATCAGGATTTCGATATGTCCGTTCTCGCGGACTCTATGCTTACCAACAAACTGTACCTTTCAAAGACAATCAACATCCTGTCCGGCAGGAATTTCAGACAGTTCGTGAACTATTACAGAGTCCAGCGGGCTATGGAACTTCTCAAGGCGGATCCAAGGTTGAGAGTGAACGAGGTCTCGGAGATGTCCGGATTCCATTCAGCGGTGTCTTTCAATATGGCATTCAAGGTGAACACCGGAAAGACACCGTCAGAGTGGATCCATAACTATGTCGCTGAGACTGAACGGACTTCAGACCGATGACTTGATGTCCCCGATTTTCCAGGATAAAGGTGGAGGCGCAATGATGTCCATCTCTTCTTTCCGTACAGGATGGATGAACTTGATCTCGTGGGAGTGAAGGCATATTCCTCCGTCGGGATTAGATCGCGGGGCACCGTACTTCAAATCCCCTTTGATGACGCAGCCGATGCCGGCAAGCTGGCAGCGGATCTGATGGTGCCGCCCTGTAAGCAGCTGAACCTCAATTAATGAATATCTTTCAGTGTCCCCGATGTGGGTATAGATGAGTTTTGCCAATTTGGCTCCAGGAGTCTTCTCGCCTCCTCTGGCGATGAAACTCTTGTTCATCTTCTCGTTGCGGACCAGCCAGTCATCCAACTCGGCCGACCTGACCTCCGGAGCGTTGCAGCAGAGTGCCCAATAGGTCTTGTGAATATTCCCGGAGCGGAACATCTCAGAGAGTCTGGAGAGGGCTTTCGAGGTCTTGGCGAAGATCGTGATACCACTGACAGGCCGGTCAAGGCGATGCGGAATCCCCACATACACCTTGCCCGGCTTGTCATCTCTTTGTGCTATGAACGCTTTCAGGGTTTCGGACAGACATTCGTCCCCGGTCTTGTCGGCCTGGACGATCTCTCCCGGCCTTTTGTTGAAGACAAGGATATGATTGTCCTCGTAAAGGATTCTGGATGCCAGATCCCTGAACTCCTCGTCACCCAGCCTTCTATATTCCATTACTCGATAGGAACCAGTGCGAAGCTGAGGCTTCCCCTACAGCAAAGCTTGCCGCCCACCTCCAGTTTGGCGGAGCAGAAGAACAGGTTGCCTCTTCTCTCGTCCAATGTCGCGGTCACCTCGCAAAGGTCTCCCGGTTTGACAGGATTCTTGAAGCGGACCTTGTCCAGTCCCGCGTAGAGGGTGATGTGTCCAGGAATCTCATCCTTGACGAGAATGGCGCAGCTCTGAGCCATAATCTCGCACTGGATCACGCCTGGAACTATCGGATTGCCAGGGAAATGGCCTCTTGTGAAGAACTCGTCCTCCTTGATTCTGTACTGGGAGTGCGCGACACCGTTCTCATCAATGTGAGCCTCTTCTATAAGAAGCATAGGCTCACGGTGCGGCATAAACTGTTTGATTTCCTCTATATTCATAACTCTTGGACTTTTTAGTGTTAGTCCTCGAACTTTCTGAAGGCGACGCAGGCGTCGTGTCCACCGAAGCCGAAGGAGTCTGAGATTCCGAGCGTAAGATCCGCCTTGACTGCCTTGTTTGGCGTGTAGTCAAGGTCGCACTCTGGATCCGGAGTGTCCAGATTGATGGTAGGAGGGCAGATTCCGTCACGCAACGCAAGGATTGTGGCGATTGCCTCGGCCGCTCCGGCCGCCCCGAACATATGTCCGGTCATCGACTTGATTGAGCTGATGTGTGCCTTGTAGGCGAAGTCACCGAGGGCAATCTTGTAGGCAAGAGTCTCGGCCGCGTCGTTCAGCCTTGTTCCGGTTCCGTGGGCGTTGATGTACAGGTTGTCCTTCTCCTTGTCGAATCCGGCCTCCTCAAGGGCGAGTTCGATGCACTTCGCCTGAGTCGTTCCGTCCGGCCTCGGGGCGGTTGAATGGTAAGCGTCGCAGGTGTTGCCGTAGCCGACCATCTCGCCGAGGATGTTTGCTCCACGGGCCTTCGCGTGCTCATATTCCTCAAGCACAAGTGCGGCGGAGCCGTCCGCCATCACGAATCCGGCGCGGTTGGCGTTGAACGGCAGTGAGGCGTACTTAGGGTCAGTGGCTCTGGAAAGGGCCTTGGCGTTGGCGAATCCGACGATTCCGATCGGGATTGTGGCGTTCTCGCAGCCTCCGGTGATGATCGCGTCGGCATAGCCGTTCCTGATCGCCCTGAAGGCCTCTCCCATAGCGTTGGTTGAGGTCGCGCAAGCCGTGACGATGTCAAGGCAAGGGCCGTTGGCGTGGTTCAGAATGGCGATGTGTCCGGCGGCGATGTTGGAGATCATAGTCGGAATGAACAGCGGTGAGATCCACTGGCCAGAAGGATCCTCGATCATCTTGGCAATTTCCCTGTATTGAGTGGCGAATCCGCCGATTCCGGAACCGAAATAGACTCCAAGCCTGAACGGATCGATGTTCTGACCCTCTCCCTGTGAGAGAAGTCCGGACTGCTTCACGGCCTGATAGGCGGCGGCGACACCGTACTGCGTGAACAGATCCTGCTTTCTGATGAAAGGCTTGTCCATTCCGTACTCGTCGGCCTTGAAATTCTTGATTGTTCCGGCGATTCTGACCGGCAGGTTGTCCGTCGGGAACGCGTCAATCGTCTCGATTCCGCACACTCCGTCGCACAGGTTGGTCCAGAAGGTGTTTACGTCATTTCCCACAGGGGAGATGACTCCCATTCCTGTTATAACTACTCTTTTATTCATATTTTATCCTTTATAATCACTGTGTTAAGCCAAAAGTTCAGAAGCCCCGGAGAGCAGCTTCTCGGCTCCGTCCATAAGGTCTTCCACGATTTCTTTCGCGGTCTCTTTTTTCTTGATCATTCCGGCGACCTCTCCTGCGAGGAAGCTTCCTCCCGCGAGGTCTCCGTCAAAGACGGCCTTGCGCATCGAGCCGGTGCCGAACTTCAGAACCTCCTCCTTCGGGACGGCCGGGTCATATTCCATCTTGAAGAATTTCTTCGCGAACGGGGTCTTGAGGCCGCGGA